>JAOBWQ010000173.1 GCA_025463425.1 Ilumatobacteraceae bacterium
TCGCGCACGTTCATGGGCTGACCGTAACGAAGGGGTGTGACATCGAGGCGGGCGCCGCGCCGTGCTCCGACGGAGGGATCTCGATCGGCCATGCGGGTGGCTGCCCTGTCCGTGTGGGTGGCCGATCTGTCATCCGGTGAGAGAGACCTTCCCGGGGGAGGAGACGGCCGGCCCGGCCCGGTGCGGCTTCCCCTGAGTCGCAGCGTCGGCGCGGACGCACCTACTGTCACCGCTATGGGGGAGAGGGTGCTGGTCGTCGGTGGGACCGGGCCGACCGGGCTGCCCCTCGTGCGCAACCTGGTGGCCGATGGCCACGATGTCACCATCCTGCATCGCGGACTTCATGAGCACGACGACACGCCGGACGTCGTCCACCACCTGCATGCCGACCCCTACGACCCCGAGTCGATGCGCAACTGCCTCGACGGGCTGACGTTCGACGCGACGATCGTCATGTACGGACGATTGCGGCGGATCGCGGAGCTGATGGTCGGCCGCACCGGCAGGTTCCTGAGCGTCGGCGGAGTCCCCGCCTACCGCGGCTGGATGAATCCCTGGCTGCACGAGCCGAACGGGCTGCCCGTGCCCGTGGCCGAGGATGCTCCGACGGCTGACGTACCGACGGACGACGAGAAGGGATACCGGATCGCGCGCACCGAGGAAGCGGTCTTCGCGACGCATCCCGGCGCCGCGCACTTCCGCTACCCGTACGTGTACGGACCTCACCAGCTCACGCCGCGCGAGTGGTGCGTGGTCCGCCGGGTGCTCGACGGGAGACGGCGGATGATCGTCGCCGACGGTGGCTTGACGCTGCACCACCACGGCTACACCGAGAACCTCGCGCACGCCGTGACCTTGGCGGTGCGCCAGCCCGACGCGGCGGCCGGCAAGCTGTTCAACGTCGGCGACAGCGAAGTGCTGACCGTGCACCAGGTGATCGAATTGATCTGCGCCGAGCTGGACCACGAGATGGAGATCGTCTCGCTGCCGTTCGAGTTGGCGTTGCCGGCACGACCGATGCTGGCCCAACCATCGCCCACCCACCGTGTGCTCGACCTCGCCCGGATCACCAACGACCTCGGCTACCGCGATCTCGTACCGGCGCGCGTCGCCGTCGGTCGTGCGGCGCGCTGGCTGGTCGAGCACCCACCCGCGCTGGGCGGCACCGAGGAGATGGTTCTCACCGATCCGTTCGACTACGCCGCGGAGGATGCGCTGATGGACGGCTGGCGTGCGTGCGTCGCGGCCATGCCCACCGTCGAGTTCGCGGTGCAGCCCGGCCCCGGCCTGGCGTACAGCGGTCCCGGCGGACGACCGAGATCGCAGAAGGAGTTCGTGCCATGAGCAACCAAGCGGCCGCCCCGGCGGCGCATCCCGGTCCGATGAGCGGCATCCGCATCGTCGACTTCTCGACCGCACTGACCGGTCCGTACGCGGCCGCGCTGCTGGCCGACCAGGGCGCGTCGGTGGTCAAGATCGAACGCCCCGGCATCGGCGACATCGCACGGTGGGTCGGCGTGGCGGTGAACGGGATCTCCGCGCTGTACCAAGCGTGCAACCGCGGCAAGCGCTCGATCTCGATCGACCTCAGCAGCGCGGACGGGATCGAGATCGCCAAGCGGTTCGTCCGCGAGGCCGACGTCGTGATCGAGAACTTTCGTCCGGGCGTGATGGACCGTCTCGGCCTCGGGTACGACGCGTTGAGTGCCGACCACCCCGGCCTCGTCTATGCGTCCCTGTCCGGCTTCGGGTCGAAGGGTCCGTACGCGACCAAGGGTGCGTACGACACCGTCATCCAGGCCTACGGCGGGCTGGCGTCGAACCAGTCCGACGGGCCGGACAGCGAGCCGGCCTTCCTGCACCAGACCGCAGCGGACAAGATCACCGCGATGTACGCGGTCCAGGCAGTCACCGCGGCGCTGTTCGCACGCGAGCGCGGGGCCGGCGGCCAGCACGTCGAGCTGTCGATGCTGGACTCGGTGGTCTCGTTCCTGTGGGCGGACGCCGCCGGCAACGAGATGATGCTCGACGCCGACGGCTCGATGCCGTCCAGCTTCGTGTCGACCGTTCGGGCATACCGGTTCATCGACGGCTGGGGCGTCTGCACGCCGACGTCGGACGCCGACTTCTCCGGGATGTGCCAGGCGCTCGGCGTCGACGGCTGGGACGATCCGCGGGTGGCGAAGATCGCCGATCGACGCAACAACAGGGCCGTGATGGCCGACATCATGCGCCGCTGTCACGACGCCGCGACCACGATGACGATGGTCGAGGTGCGCGCCCGGATGACGCAGTTCAACGTGCCCTTCGGTGAGGTCGTCTCGCCAGCCGGCCTCTCTTCCGATCCCCATGCGGTCGCGGTCGGCATGCTCGAGGATTCGTCGCACCCGACAGCCGGGCGTCTCCGCCAACCTCGCCATCCCGCGCAGTTCGCGCGCACGCCTGCGGCCGTCGGCGCGGCGTCGCCGACGCTGGGCCAGCACACCGACGAGCTGCTCGCCGAACTGGGATACGACGGCAAGCAGATCGCCGGCCTGCGCGCCGCGGCCGTGGTGACCTGACCACCTGCGCGTCTTTGTTTTCCGTCTTGGGCAGTCCCGAAGCACTCATCCCGGTGCCGACGCGGACCAAGATCGGGGAAGGTCGTCAGGTCCGCGTCGGCGCACTTCGACCACTCATGTCGGCGGGTCGAATAGGTTGACGGCCATGACCGATCAGCACGTTCCGACCCACCACGCCGGCACGTTCGCAGTGATCGGAGGGGGCAACATGGGCGCCGCGCTCGCTGGCGGATTGATCTCGTCGAACTGGATCGCGCCCGGCGACCTGGCCATCGTCGAGGTCATCGAACCGCTCCGCGCCCGCCTCGTCGAGCAGTTTCCGGGGGTCACCGTCACCGACGTCGTGCCGCCGTGCACGGCTGCCGTGATCGCCGTGAAGCCGCCCGACGCTCCTGCGGCCACAGCTGCTGCGGTCGCCGCCGGGGCCACGCGAATCGTTTCGGTTGCTGCGGGCGTTTCGATCGCGACGCTGGAGGCGGCGGCCGGACCCGGTGTGGTCGTGATCCGCACGATCCCGAACACTCCGGCTCTCGTCGGCCTGGGCGCGGCTGGTATGAGCGCGGGCTCAGAGGCGACCGCCGCCGATGTCGCCTGGGCATCAGGAGTCCTTGCCGCAGTGGGCACCGTGGAGATCGTTCCCGAGTACCAGCTCGACGCGGTCACCGGTCTCACCGGCAGCGGCCCGGCGTACCTGTTCATGGTCGCCGAAGCGCTGATGGATGCCGGCGTGCTGGCCGGTCTGGCCCGCTCGACCGCCGAAGCGCTGGTCACGCAGCTGTTCCTCGGGTCAGCGGAGATGCTCAGCCAGCGTGGCAACCCGGCGATGCTGCGCACCCAGGTGACGTCGCCCGGCGGGACCACTGCGGCCGGGTTGAAGGTGCTCGAGGACCATGCGCTGCGCGCGGCCTTCCAGTCAGCGGTCATGGCCGCCACTGAGCGCAGCCGTGAACTGGGCCGACCCGCCCGCTGATCACGTCGCTGGACGACCGTCCAGCCGTGACGCGAGAAGTCGTCAGAAAGATTTCTTGGTGTGACTCTTTTCTCGCGGCACACACTGTGCCTATTGTGACTGTCCGAGGTCGACAAGACCTCCGCTTGTGAGAGCAAGCGGGAGTCGCGCCCGTCAAGGGCAGCGCCGACAGGGGCTGGTGTCATCGGGGGGTTGACACCAGCCCTCGT
>JAOBWQ010000179.1 GCA_025463425.1 Ilumatobacteraceae bacterium
ACGCCGTTCGGTGGGTTCAAGCAGAGCGGCTCCGGCCGCGACCGCTCGCTCCACGCGCTCGATGGCTACACCCACCTCAAGACCACGTACCTGCAGCTGTAGGGAGCTGCGGGTGTCCGGGGCCTACAGCGTCGAGCCGGTCAGTGGGTCGTAGAGCGCCAATGCTCCGGCACACGACACCGCGACGTAGTCGAGCTTGCCGAACACGGGCATGTCGGTGCGGTTCGCCGCAGGGTCTCGCGTGACCTGGCCACCGGAGAAGTGGACGGCTGGCGTCTGCGCCGGATCGGAGCAGCCATGGGTCCACACGACGTCGAACGTGCCTGTCGAACGGGCGACGACCGAGACGTGGCCGGTCAGCGGATCGACCTCCGGCATCACCACGACGCCGTCGTAGATCTGGCCGGGAGTCGCAGTCGACACCGAATCCAGCAACGGATCGACGACCGGACCGAGCGTCGTCGGCGACGATGCCAACGCGGCGGACGCTGCAGTTGCGCCGGCCCACACGACCGATGCGTTGACGCACGGCGAGCCGCCGATGCTGAACACCTCGGACTGGTCGGCACCGAACGCCCACGTCACGCACGGCGCGACCGGCGGCGAGCTGGCGACCTGCACAGCCGTGGTCGGCACGACGGCCTCGGACGCCACCTCGACCCGGGGGGACGCGGCGAGCGCCGAGCCGATGCCCGAAGGTCCTCCTGCGCGGACGAACACCAGAGCCCCACCGAGCACCAGCATGGTGCTCAGTCCGGCAGCGACCGAGAGGGCCGGGAAGCGGCGCGTGGTGTCCGGCTCCTCGTGCAGCTGCGGAAGCGTCGTGTCGCTCAGATCCGTCATACCGATGCCCTCTCCCGTTCGGACACGCGTGCTCGCGGGTCCGCGACTCCTATCGGTCCGAGTCGCGCTCACTCAAGAGGTCGTCAAGATCTCTCGTCGTGTAACGGTTCGGCGCCGAGCAAGTACTTTGCCCACAAGGCAATGGAGCACACGGAGGACATTCGACATGGGCGCGAGACAACACCCAAAGCAGCGCTCGCTGCTCGGCGCGGCAGCAGCCGTCTTTCTCGTCGTCGCGATGGCGTCGTGCAGCGACAACACCGACCTGACCCGCACCAGCTCGAACGCTCAGCCGAGCGGATCCTCCACGGCGCTGTCCACCGACGCGTCGGCCGCCGGCTCGACCGCGCCCGCCACGGATCCCTCGACGACCGTCGTGCCGGTCACCGACGCAGCCACCACCGTGGCCCCGGCAGAGACCACGATCGCCCCGGTCACCACGCCCGTCGTCACCTCGACCCCGCTGACCGTGCCGCCCCAGCCCGCCACGACCCCGCCGACGGTCCCGGTGGCCCCCTCCGCGTCCGCACCAGCGGCGCCGCCGACCATCCCGCCGACCGTTCCCGTCGCGCCGGCAACCGTGCCGCCCACGACCGCTCCGTCGGCACCTCAGACCGGTCCGTGCCCGTACACCAGCCATGACTCGGCCACGGTGGCCGCCTGTGGCGACAGCACCGAGCTCGTCCGCACGGTGCAGAACCTGCTGATCTGCGCCGGGTACTCCGTCACCGCCGACGGGTCGTTCGGCCCGGCCACCTATCGCGCCGTGGTGGCCTTCCAGACGATGCACGGCCTGACGCCGGACGGCCTGGCCGGACACGTCACCCAGGACGCGCTGAACGGCACGTGCGATCCGGGCGCCGGCGACTACTGACGCCGGGTCAGCGCGGACACAGCAGGCTGAGCAACGCCCGGCGGACGACGCGTGCGGTCGTCTCGACGTCCAACTGCTGGTCGTGGATGAACAGGTCGCCGGCTTCGAACGAGCACATCACGTCGACGGCGTACAGCGTGTCCAGCGCGTCCTGGTACTCCATCGCGTCGAGCTCGGGTGAGAAGAGCCAGCGCAGCTGGGCGCGAGCGAGGGCCCGGTTGCGGGTCAGGACCTCCTTGACGACCGAGCTGGTCTGCGCGACCCGGCGTTGCAGCCGGGCAACGCCGTCGATCGACGGGAACAGGTTCAACCGCGCTGCGATGACGCGATCGACACGTTGCTCCAACGACTCCTCCTCGTAGAACTGGATCCAGAGCAACGGCTTGATCCGGTCGAGGTGACGCTCGATCGAAGTGCGCGCCAGGTCGTCCTTGTCCGAGAAGTACCGGAACACCGAGCGGTGGGAGACGCCACTGCGCGTCGCGACCTCCGCCACCGATGGCGAGTCGTTGCCCTCCCCGATCAGATCGAGGTAAGCATCCAGCACTGCTGTCTTGTTCCGGTCACGGCGTTGATGGCGACCATCGACGTCGATCGCGGGGACCGGGCCGCCGCCCGTTGGTTCCGCCAACTCCATCGTGCGATCGTAGGCGTCCGATGGTCGTGTTGTCGGTGTTGCCCAACGTTTCCTGTCGAAGATTGCATTCGCAACTCATGCCGTGGCGCGGGTGCGACGCAGCAGCGGGTCGGCGAGGCGCAACGCACGGTCGGCCAACCCGAGGACGCGGCCGGCCACGCCCGGGGTCTCGTTGTCGACGAGGTTGCCCATCACCGACAGCGTCACGTTCGCCGCCGCCTGGGTGCCGACGGCCACGCGCAGCCCACTGCGCAGCAGCAGCGGATGGCCGATGATGAAGCTGAACCGGCGACCGGTGCGCAAGAACGCGTCGAACCGTTCGCCGACCACCCGGTCGTAGATGTCCGGCGCCGTCGCCGGGTTGGCGACGAACAGATCGGCAGCCAGCGTGCCGCTCTCCAGGCCGTAGTCGATGCCCTCACCGTTCATCGGGTTGACGAACCCCGCCGCGTCGCCGACCGCGACCCATCCCCGTCCGTGCCGGCGGAGGCTGCTCATCGGCAGCCGCCAGGCGCGTGGCTTCTCGAGGTAGGCGCCCAGCGACCAGCTGTCGCGCACGATCGCCGCGTACTGGTCGAGCAGCGTGTTCAAGTTCAGCTTCTTGAAGCCCTGCATCGTGCTGAGCGCGCCGACACCGATGTTCACCGTGCCGTCGCCGGCCGGGAACATCCAGCCGTAGCCGGGCACGGGGACGCCGTGCTCGTCGCGCAGGGAGAGGCAGGCTTCGAGGTGACGCTCGGCGTGACGGGGCGTTTCCGCGTAGGCACGGATCGCGAGGCCGAACGGTTCGTCCGGATCGCGCTCAGCGCCGACGATCTTCGCCGCGGCACCCTGGGCCCCGGCGGCCAGCACCGTCAGCGGAGCCGTGAAGGTCTCACCGCCGGCGGACACCCCGACGACGGCCCCGCCGTCGAGCACGGGCAGTGCCTCGGTGTCGAAGCGCACCTCCGCTCCGGCGTCGATCGCGAGGTCGATCAGGTAGGTGTCGAACTTGCGGCGCGGCCAGACCGCGCCGTGGTTCGGGAACCGATCGGTCGTCGGCCAGGCCAGCTCGCGCGTGGTCTTGCCGGCGATCATCCGCAGCCCGTCGATGCGGTGCGCCGGGCCGATGTCGATGTCCAGGTCCTGCAGCGCCGCGACCGCACGAGGAGTCAGCCCGTCACCGCACACCTTGTCGCGTCCGTGCGGACCCTTCTCGAAGATGGTCACGCGCACTCCCGCACGTGCGGCCCGGATCGCCGTGGCCGCGCCCGCCGGGCCGCCGCCGATCACGAGCAGGTCGCGTTGGTTCACCGGCTCAGCCTGCCAGCGCCCGGGCGCGAACTCCTACCCCACGTCGGATGTCACTGCTCGGCGTACCAGGCGGCCAACCGCCGGAGCCCCTCGTCGATCGACACCGTCGGCTCCCAGCCGAGGTCGTCGCGAGCCGGTCGCGGATCGAACCAGTGCGCGGTACCCAGCTGCTCGGCCAGGAACCGGGTGAGCGGCGGCTCGGTGGTGGCCCGTCGCAGCCGCCACGC
>JAOBWQ010000185.1 GCA_025463425.1 Ilumatobacteraceae bacterium
ACCAGCAACACCACAGCCACACCCGAACCCGCACCGACGACCGTCCGCGGTGGCGGTGCTGCCCCGATGCTGACCATCACCGACCTCCACGTCTACTACGGCAACATCGCCGCGGTGAAAGGGATCACGCTCGAGGTGTTCCAGGGCGAGATCGTCACCCTGATCGGCGCCAACGGTGCCGGCAAGTCGACCACGATGCGCACGATCTCCGGTCTGATCAAGCCGCGCAAGGGCGAGATCACCTTCGAAGGCCAGCGCGTGTCCGGACTGACAGGCAACCAGGTCGCCGCTCGCGGGATTGCTCAGAGCCCCGAGGGTCGACGGATCTTCCCGCGCATGACCGTGCTCGAGACCCTCGAGCTCGGCGCGTTCCTGCGCAAGGACAAGGCGGAGATCCCCGCCGACATGGAGCGCGTCTTCGACCTGTTCCCCCGGCTCAAGGAGCGGATCAGCCAGAAGGGCGGCACGCTGTCGGGCGGCGAGCAGCAGATGCTCGCGATGGGTCGCGCGCTGATGGCCCAACCGCGCCTGCTGCTGCTCGACGAGCCGTCGATGGGCCTCGCGCCGGTGCTCGTCGACGTCGTGTTCGAGATCATCCAGCGGGTCAACCAGCAGGGCACCACGATCCTGCTGGTTGAGCAGAACGCGCTGGCTGCGCTGAACATCGGCAACTACGCCTATGTGCTCGAGACCGGCCACATCGGTCTCCAGGGTCCGGCTGCCGACCTCGCCGACAACGAAGAGGTCCGCAACGCGTACCTCGGCCTTGCCTGAGCAGCGAGCAAGCTCGCCTAACATCGACCACATGACCACGGAACTCCCACGCGCCAGCGTCGTCATCATCGGCGGTGGCGTGATGGGGCTCAGCGCGGCGTTCCACCTCGCTGAAGCGGGGTATGCGGACGTCGTCGTGGTCGAGGCCGACCAGCTCGGATGTGGCTCGACATCGAAGGCCGCGGGCGGGGTGCGGCTGCAGTTCTCCGACGCGGTCAACATCGAGCTCGCGCTCCGATCGATGGATGCGTGGGAGCGGTTCGGCGAACGCCCCGGCTTCGACGTCGACCTGCGCCAGGTCGGGTACCTGTTCCTGCTGACCGAGCAGTCCGACGTCGACACCTTCGAGCGCAGCGTGGCGATGCAGAACTCGCTCGGTGTGCCGAGCCGGATGATCTCGGCTGCTGAGGCCGGCGCGCTCGCCCCGCTCGCCAACGTCGACGACGTGTTGGCCGCCACGATCTGCATGCGCGACGGGCACGCCAACACCGGTGCTGCGGTCGAAGGCTACGCGCAGGGGGCACGCGCGCTCGGGGTGCGAATCATCACCGGCTGCCCCGTGACCGCGATCGAGCGCGACGGCGATGCGATCACCGGTGTCGTGACCGCGAAGGGTCGGATCCCCACGGACACCGTGGTGTGCGCCGCCGGCCCGTGGTCGCGCGTGATCGGGGAGATGGCCGGCGTCGACCTTCCCGTCGATCCCGTGCGACGCCCGGTGTGGTTCACCGAGCCGATGGTCGACCTGCCCCACGACCATCCGTTCACGATCGACTTCTCGACCGGGTTCTACTTCCACGACGAAGGCAAGGGGCTGCTGTTCGGCATGGCCGACCCCGACCAACCCGCCGGCTTCGACGTCGAGCTTCGCCCGGACTGGCTCGAGGTCGTCGGAGAGGTCGCGATGCGTCGGGCGCCGAAGCTGCTCGACGTCGGCATCGCGGGCGGCTGGACCGGCTTCTACGAGACGACGCCGGACCACAACGGGCTGATCGGTGAGTCCAGCTCGTTGCCTCGATTCTTCTATGCCACGGGGTTCTCCGGGCACGGCTTCCTCCTCGGCCCCGGCGTCGGCGAGGTCATCCGCGATCTGGTCATGCGGCGTTCGCCGGTCGTCGACATCACGGCGTTCTCGGTCGATCGCTTCTCGGCCGCCGAGATCCGCCCCGAACACAACGTGATCTGAGGTCGCCATGCCCAGCCCGTCCTATGTCGCCAGCGTCGGCAGCCCACTCGTCCCGCCGCCCGGAGTCGTCGAGGCCGTCGCCGCGACCGCCGGCACCGATCGCCGCGAGGTCGTGCTCGACGTCGTCGTTCCGGTGCGCAGCGGATACGCGTTCACCGCGAGTGCCGGTCAGGTCGTGCGGTTCACGACCGTCGACGGTCCGCAGGTGGTCGATCTCAACCTCTGGAGCCGGACCGACCCGCGTGAGCGGTTCTGGGCGGCACGGACCCGCCAGTTCTACGGCACCCACCTCACCACGGGGCAGCGACTGTGGTCCAACCTGCCGTTCCTCCGCCCGCTGGCGACGTTCGTGGCCGACACGATCGCGTACGGGCGCGACTCGGACGATGCCGGCTGCCACGATCTGCTCGGCACCCGGTGCGACCCCTATGTCAACCAACTGCTGTCCGATGCGCCGTACGACTTCCACTGCCACTCGAACCTGACCCGGGCCGTCGCCGGGCACGGCCTGACCGAGTTCGACGTGCACGACGTGATCAACCTGTTCCAGGTCACCGGGCTGATGCCTGACGACAAGCGCTACTTCATGAAGACCTGCCCGGCGCAACCGGGCGATCACGTCGAGCTGCTCGCCGAGACGGATCTGCTGATGGCGATCTCGCTCTGCCCGGGCGGCGACCTCGCCGTGCCGCTGTGGGGCGAAGGCTCCGACGCCGAGCCGAACTGCAACCCGCTCCGCGTGCAGGTCTTCGAGCTCGCAGCTGATGTCCGCAGCGAGATCGCTCAACTCGGGTGGGGGCCGTCGGAGCGAGCGAAGTACGCCGGGGTGCACGGCACCCGCCACGGTCTGGCCCAGCCGACGGGTGTTCCACCGTCGCTGGCCGATCGCTCGACGGCGCACTGACCCGCTCGTGGGCATCCTGCTCGGCGGCATCGCCGCGTTCTTGTTCGGCTCGTCGGACGTGCTCGCCGCCCGCGGCTCGCGAACAGATCGGCCGATCGCGGTCACCCGCACCGCGCTGCTGGTCGCGCTGCTGTTCACCCCGTTGTTCCTGGCGCTCAAGCCGTGGCACATCAACGGCGCCGACCTGACCTACTCCAGCCTGTCCGGTGTGTTCAACGGCGCAGCGCTGCTCCTGCTCTACATCGGCTACACCCGGGCCCCGATCGGAGTCGTCGCACCGCTGGCCTCCGTGCTGACCGCGATGGTGCCCGTGTTCGTCGACCTCGTCCGCGGCAACGGGCTGTCACTGGTCGGGGGCATCGGCGTCACGATCGGCCTGTCTGCCGTGGTGCTCAGCACCTACCTCCCTGGCGGTCGGGGCAGCATCCGGTTCGGCTTGATGGCCGGCACGCTGGCCGGGGTCGGCTTCGGCCTGGCCTTCACGTTCCTCGACCTCACCTCGGACAGGGCGGGCATCGCACCGGTGCCCATCCAGCGGCTCACCGGGCTGATCTTCCTGACGCTGGTCCATCCGTTGGTCCGGGCGCGGTGGATCGTCGTCTCGGGACCGGCGCGCAAGTTCGCGATCGGCACGGGTCTCGTCGCCGGGCTGGCGATGGGCGCGCTCCAGCTCGGCTACCGCTACGGCGATGCCGGGCCGGTGTCGGTGGCAGCATCGCAGTTCGCCGCAGTGACTGTCTTGCTGTCCGCGTTCTTCAACCACGAGCGCCTGCGCTGGTGGCAGGGCGCGGGCCTGGCGCTGGCATCGGTCGGCGTCGCGTTGATGGCGCTCGGCTGAACGCCGGGCCGGGCCCTCGCGCGGATCAGCCGCGCTTGGTGGCCAACAGGATCGGGATCTTGCGGTCCGTCTTGAGCTGGTAGTCCGCATACGACGGGTACGCCGCCACGGAACGCTCCCACCAGGTCGCGTACTCGTCGCCGGTGATCTCGCGGGCGTCAGCGTCGAACGGCTCCGGACCGTCCTGGATTCGCAACGCATGCGGGTCGGCGACGAGGTTGGAGTACCAGACCGGGTTCTTCGGTGCACCGCCCATCGAGGCAACGAGCGCGTACTCTCCGTCGTGCTCGACCTTCATCAGCGCGAACTTGCGGATCGCGCCGGTCTTGTTGCCGCGGGTGGTGACGATGATGATCGGCAGGCCCGTGTCGAGCAACGTGTTCGCCTCGGTGCCACCGGAGGCTTCGTAGGCGGCCACCTGATCGCTGACCCACTGTGACGGACTGGGGACGTATTCACCTTCGAGTGCCATGGGGGTCACGCTACGCGTCGATCCGGAAAATCGATCGACTCCGTGCTGAGCCGTGAGAACACTTCGTGCGCCTCAGACAGCGCGACCGACTCGCCGAACGCCGCCGAACCGCGCTGGTACAGTCGGAACGTCGTTCGCTGTCATCGAGGAGAGCTATGAGCACCATCAACATCGAGGGCGTGTACGTCCCCGTCGTCACGCCGTTCCGCGCGGACGAGTCCGTCGACGAAGCCGGCTTCACGACCGCCGTGGAGTTCCTGCTGGACGCCGGCGTCGCGGGAATCGTGGTCGGGGGCACGACGGGGGAGTACTACGCGATGTCCCTCGAGGAACGCGCCGCCCAGCTCGAGCTCGGCGCGAAGCTGATCGGTGGCAAGGCTCAACTGATCGCCGGCTGCAACTCGGGCGCGACCCGTGACGTCATCACCCTGGCCAAGCACGCCCAGGGCCACGGCTACGAGGCGATCATGCTGTCGCCTCCACCGACATCGCTGCCCAGGCAGCACGAGCTCGCCGCCCACGTCGAAGCCGTCGCCGATGCGTCGGGGCTGCCGATCATCCTCTACAACTTCCCGGCCCGCAGTGGTGTGGAGTACGGGTTCGAGAGCCTCGATCTGCTGGCCGACAACCCCGCTGTCGTCGCGATCAAGGAGTCGAGCGGGGACTTCTCGCGGTTCCTCGCCCTGCGCAAGCGGTACGAGGGTCGGATCGAGGTCATGTGTGGTTCCGACGACCAAGCCTTCGACTACATGGCCTGGGGTGTGCGCAGCTGGCTCGACGGTCCGGGCAACGGCATGCCGGCCGAGCACGTCGCGTTCACGAAGACGATGCTGGCCGGTGACTTCGAGCTCGGGCGGCGCCAGTACGAGGCGTTGCTGCCGTGGATCTGGAACCTCGAAGAGGGCAGCTACGTGCAGAAGATGAAGCGCTCGATGGCCCACCGCGGTGTGGCTGTCGGCGAAGCCCGCCGTCCGCTGCTCGCGCTCAGCGATGCCGACGCAGCCGGTCTGGTGGCCGCGCTCGACGAGTCGATCAACGCCTTCGCCGCGATCAGCGGCTGAGTCGGACACGCCGGAGTGCGCGCCAACCGAACCTTCCACGCGATCGAAGCTCACGCCGAGGGCGAGCAGGGCACCTGCTACCTCGGCAGCGTCTTCCCGATCCCGGGGAACACGATGCGCGAGAAGCTGCGCTACATCAACGAAGAGGATGACTCGATCCGTCGCTACCTGACGATGGAGCCCCGCGGGCGGCCCCAGGCCAGCGCGAACGTGGTCTACCCCTCCACCGATCCGGAGGCCCACGCCGGGTTCGTGATCCTGCAGGCCGACCGGGCCCACGCGATGAGCGGCTCGAACACGATCTGCGTGGTCACCGCGCTGCTGGAGACCGGCAGCGTGCCGATGACCGAGCCCACCACCGAGGTCGTCCTCGAGACCGCGGCAGGCCTGGTGCGTGCGACGGCGACGTGCGCCGACGGGCGGTGCCAACGGGTCACCTTCGACGGCATCCCGTCGTTCGTCGAATCGCTCGACGTGCCGTTGCAGGTCGAAGGTCACGGCACGGTCCGCGTCGACGTCGCCTACGGCGGTTGCTACTACGTGATGGTGCGCGCCGAAGACCTC
>JAOBWQ010000232.1 GCA_025463425.1 Ilumatobacteraceae bacterium
CCAAGGCGGCGGCGATCGAGCTGGATCTGCCGCTCTACCGCTACATCGGCGGCCCGAACGCGCACGTGCTGCCCGTGCCGATGATGAACGTGATCAACGGCGGCGCTCACGCCGACAACACGATCGATCTCCAGGAGTTCATGGTCATGCCCGTCGGTGCAGCCAGCTTTCGCGAGGCGCTGCGGTGGGGCACCGAGACCTATCACACCCTGAAGAAGCTGCTGCACGACCGCGGCCTGTCGACGGCTGTCGGCGACGAGGGGGGCTTCGCACCGAACCTCGCGCTCAACGAGGACGCGATCAAGCTGCTCGTCGAGGCCATCGAGCTCGCCGGCTACACCCCCGGCGACGACATCGCGATCGCGCTCGACCCGGCGATGAGCGAGATCTACCGCGACGGTCACTACCACCTCGCCGGTGAGGGCAAGGTGCTGTCCAGCGATGACCTCGCCGGCTACTGGACCCGGCTCGTCGACACCTACCCGATCGTGTCGATCGAGGACGGCATGGCCGAGGACGACTGGGACGGCTGGAGCTCGCTCACCCAGGCGCTCGGCTCCCGCGTGCAGCTCGTCGGCGACGACCTGTTCGTCACCAACACCGAGCGGCTGCAGATGGGCATCGACCGTCGGGTCGCGAACAGCGTGCTCGTCAAGGTCAACCAGATCGGCACGCTCACCGAGACCCTCGACACGGTCGAGCTGGCGACGCGCCACGGCTACACGAGCGTGATGAGCCACCGCAGCGGGGAGACCGAGGACGCCACGATCGCCGACCTCGCGGTCGGCACCAACTGCGGCCAGATCAAGACCGGCGCACCGGCGCGCAGCGCTCGCGTCGCCAAGTACAACCAGTTGCTCCGCATCGAGGAGCACCTCGGCGAGGCCGCTGCGTTCCGCGGCCGTGGCGCGCTCGGCCCGCGTCGCTGAGTGACACCCTTCGCGCGGACGGAGCTGCAAAGCTGTCCGCCGTGAACGAGGGCCACCGCACGAGCAGCATCCCGCGCCCGCGGAACGCCACCGGCGGGGTTGCCACGCGCACATCGAAGCGTTCAACGGTGCCGAACCGGTCGGGCTCGTCGACCCGCGAGACGGAGCGTTCGGGGTTGCTCGACGACTTCACCACCCCGATCCCGCGCGACAAGCAGATCATGCGGCGCGGTCGGGGCCGGCTCATCGTCGGCGCGATCGGCACGTTGATCGCGCTCGCGATCGGAGCGGCGCTGTTCGTGCTGCCCGTCAAGTCGTGGATGCGTCAGCGCGACGACCTGAACGTCCGCACCGCCGAGCTGCAGACGCTCGACCAGGCCAACACCCAGCTGCAGACCGAGGTCGATCGGCTCCAGACCGACGAAGGCGTTCGTGAGGCCGCGCGCACCGAGATCGACTACGTGCCCGACGGCGCGCAGCGCACCACGGCGCTGCCCACGCCCGCAGCCTCGACGGCCCTTCCCGCCGGCTGGCCCTACAACCTGGTCAGCGCCATCATCGCGATCCGCCAGGCCGACCTGCTCGCCGCTGCATCGTCGACTTCCACCGGTGGGTGACTAAGGTCCACGAGGACGTCGGCGTCGCTGATGTCGTGATCGGCAACAGGGGGTTCCGCGTGGGCGGCAGCATTCTCGGCAATCGGGTCCTTCGCAAGGAAGACCCGAAGTTCCTCACCGTCGGAGGCACCTACGTCGACGACATGGTCGAGCCGATGCTCGCCGGTGCGGTGCACGCCACGTACGTCCGCAGCCAGGTGGCGCACGGCATCATCCTCTCGATCGACACCTCCGAGGCCGCGGCCATGCCGGGTGTCATCGGCGTCTACACGGCCGCCGATCTCGAGCTCGGGCCGGCGCCTGCTGTCTTCAACCCGATGGTGTCGCGCACGCTGCTGGCCACCGAGAAGGTGCGCTACGTCGGCGAATGCGTCGCGGTCGTGCTCAGCGAGACGCGAGGCGCCGGCGAGGACGCGGTGAACGCCGTCATCGTCGACATCGACCCGCTGCCCGCGCTGGTCGACGTCGAGGCCTCGATGGCTTCGGGCACCCTGATCTACGAAGGCGCCGGCAGCAACGTGGTCTTCGACACCACCGCGCTCGGCATGCCCGAGAACACGGGCGACGACTTCTTCGCCGGCTGCGAGGTGACGGTCAAGGGTCGGTTCCTGAACCAGCGCGTCGCACCGTGCCCGATGGAGATGCGCGGCTCCGCAGTGGCCTGGGTCGACGGACGCCTCCACCAGTGGATCAGCACCCAGCACGCGCAAGGCGTGAAGGACGCGATCGTCGCCACGAACGAGCTGACGGCCGCCGATGTGCGAATCATCGCGCCCGATGTCGGCGGCGGCTTCGGCGCGAAGATCGGCGCCTACCCGGAGGAGCTGCTGCTCGGCCGCCTGGCCACCAAGGTCGGCCGCCCCGTGGTCTGGCGGGAGACCCGCAGCGAATCGATGGTGGCCCTCGGTCATGGTCGGGCTCAGCTGCAGTACATCACCATCGGCGGCACCAAGGCCGGGAAGGTCACCCACTACCAACTGCATGCCATCCAGGACTGCGGCGGCTTTGCCGACATGGGCATGATCCTCGCCCCGTTCATGACCCGCCCGATGTCGAGCGGCGTCTACGACATCCCCAACATCGAGTGCCGAACCACCAGCGTGGTCACCAACACCACGCCCATCGTCGCCTACCGCGGCGCCGGTCGCCCGGAAGCCACGGCCGCGATCGAGCGGGCGATGGACCTGTTCGCCTACGAGCTCGGCATGGATCCCGCCGACGTCCGCCGGGTCAACCTGATCCCGAAGTTCCTCGAGCCGCACACCACCTCGATCGGCCAGACCTACGACGTGGGCGACTTCGAAGTCGCGATGGACAAAGCCCTCGATGCTGCCGGCTATGAGCAGCTGCGCGCCGAGCAGGCCGCACGTCGCACCAGCGGCGACTCCAAGCAGATCGGCATCGGCGTCAGCGTGTACGTCGAGATCACCGGTGGCATACCGCCCTTCGGCGACGACGCGAAGATCGAGATCCTCGAAGACGGTCGAGCCATCGTCTATGCCGGTACGTCACCGCACGGGCAGGGCCACGCGACGGCGTTCTCGATGATCACCGCCGAGCGCACCGGCATCGACATGGACAAGATCGAGCTCGTCTGGGGAGACACCGACCTCGTGCCGACGGGTGGCGGCACGATGGGCTCGCGCTCGCTCCAGCACGGCGGCGCCGCAGTCAACCAGGCCGCGGTCGAGCTCGTCGAGCAGGCCACCAAGCTCGCCGCTCGCCTCCTCGAGGCCGACGAGGCCGACGTCGTGCTCGACAAGGACCTCGGCGCGTTCCACGTCGCCGGCACCCCGGCCGTCGGCAAGACCTGGGCCGACCTCGCGATCGCGATGAAGGCCGAGGGCGGCCTCGTCCAGGCCACCACGTTCGCTACGACGAGCCCGACGTTCCCGTTCGGCGCGCACGTCGCAGTCGTCGAGATCGACACCGAGACCGGCCAGGTCAAGCACCTCCGCCACGTCGCCTGCGACGACGCAGGCCGCGTCCTCAACCCGCTGCTGCTCGATGGCCAGATCCACGGCGGCGTCGCCCAGGGCACCGCGCAGGCGTTGCTCGAAGAGGTTCGCTACGACGAAGACGGCAACCCGATCACGTCCAACCTGGCCGACTACGCGATGATCTCTGCCGCCGAGCTGCCCAGCTTCGAGGTCATCCACATGGAGACCCCGACGCCGGTCAACCCGCTCGGTGCGAAGGGCATCGGCGAGAGCGGCACGATCGGCAGCACTCCCGCGGTGCAGTCGGCCGTCGTCGATGCGTTGCGGCACCTCGGCGTCACCCACGTCGACATGCCCGCCACCGCCGAGAAGGTCTGGCGAGCGATCGCCTCCGCCACCAAGTAGCGCCCACCGAGTGGTTCCGCGCAACTTCGCGTCCCCGAGAGCGCTCCTTTTTCTGCAAACTTCTGCAAGCGCGACCCGCAGCACCGGCGGTGACGTCGGCGTGCTCTACTGGAGCGATGCAGTACACCTCACTCACCGCTGACGAGTTCGCCGCGCTCGACGGGCTCGCCGACTGGCGATACGTCCTGGGAGCGATCCACGCCAGCTACCGGGCCGGATCGTTCCCGGCCGCGACGGCACTCGCCGCAACGATCGCCGCCGCGGCCGAGGCGGCCCAGCACCATCCGGACATCGACATCCGCTACCCGGACCGCGTACACGTCGTGCTGAGCACGCACGCGGCCGGAGGGTTGACGACGCTCGATGCTGAGGTCGCCCGCACGTTCACGTCCATCGCCGCTGACGCCGGGGCGACGTCAGAGGCCACGGCGGCGCAGGCCATCGAGTTCGCGATCGACACCATGGACGCCAGCCGCATCCTGCCGTTCTGGGCGGCCGTCCTCGGCTACCGCGACGTCGGCGGCTCGCTCGTCGACCCACTGCGGATCGGCCCGCCGATGTGGTTCCAGCAGATGGACGAACCGCGCCCGGAGCGCGACCGCTTCCACGTCGACATCTCCGTGCCCCACGACGTGGCGCAGGCCCGGGTGGCAGCTGCACTGGCCGCCGGGGGCACGTTGATGACCGACAAGTTCGCCCGGTCCTGGTGGGTGCTGGCAGACGCCGACGGCAACGAGGCCTGCGTCTGCACCTGGCAGGACCGCTGACGCGTCAGAGCGTCGCGACGTACGCCGCGAAGCGGTCGAAGCTGCTCTGCATCCCGGCCTGGGCCTCGGGCGAGCGGAACATCTCCGGCACGTTGGTCTGATGGATCGTCACCTCGGTGCGGCCGTCGCCGAGATCCTTGAAGTACGAGGTCGTGGTCATCCCGCCCTCGACCTCCGGCTCGGTCCAGACCAACTTGGCCGGCGGATCGATCTCGACGAACACGCCGATGCTCGGGTATTCGTCACCGCTCGCGTCGTCGACCATCACGGTCTTGAAGACGCCGCCCGGACGGAGGTCGACCTCGATGTTCTCCAACGGGGTGTGGACGCCGACCGGGCCCCAGAAGTGGGTGAGGTGCTCGGGAGTGACCATGCACTCGAAGACGAGCTCGCGCGGTGCGTCGTAGACCCGCACGAAGGTGACCTCGCCGAGGTTGCTCGGGCTGGATGAGTTGGTGGTGGTGCTGGTGTCGTTCATGACGGGTTCTTCTCCGGTTTCTGATGGGGTTGGGGCTCGGCTCGTGGTGGGGCCTGTTGGATCTTGCGGAGGTGATCGCCGAGTCGGTCGAGGCGTTCTTCCCACACGACTCGGTGCTTGTCGATCCAGTCGACCGCACCGTCGAGCGGTGCGGCCTCCAGTCGACATGGGCGGAACTGGGCGTTCTGACCCTGGACGATGAGCCCCGCCCGCTCCAGCACCTTGACGTGCTTGGAGACGGCCTGCAGGCTCATCGCGAACGGCTCGGCCAGCTCGTTCACCGTCGCCTCGCCCGTGGCCAGCCGGGACAGGATGGCCCGGCGGGTGGGGTCGGCGAGCGCTGCGAACGTGATGCTGAGCGAGTCGTTGGCCACTGCTATTCAACCGATCTGTTGATCAACTACTTGGTTGAGTATGGTCGCCGGATCGACGGCTGTCAAGCGCGTCGCGCGAGCATTCGGCGATGGACAACGACCCACTGGTGATCGTCTCGGCCGACGGCCACGTCGGGCCACGCCTCGTCGCCGACCTCCGCCCGCTGTGCCCACCCGACCTGCTCGATGCCTTCGACGCCTACGTCGCCGACCCGAACCGTTCCACCGGGCGGTTCGTGCCGCCGCCGCCCGAGGCCAGCGGCGACGTCACCAAGGCGTTGTGGCGCAACCGCTGGACGGCTGGACACCACGATCCGGCGGCTCGCCAGCGCGACCTCGAGTTCGACGGGATCGTCGCCGAAGTGATCTTCCACGGCAGCCAGAACGACGAGCCGATCCCGTTCCAGTCGACCATGCTCGGCCCACCGGCGTCACCCGAGCTGGCCACGGCGGGACTCCGGATCTACAACCGCTGGCTGGCCCGCTACTGCGCTGGGTCGCCGAATCGGCGCGCCGGCCTGGTGCAGCTGCCCCTGTGGGACCTCGACGCGACGTTGGCCGAGATCGACTTCGCGGCCATGAACGGGCTGAAGGGCATCAACTTCCCGGCGCCGCGCTCCTGGCTCACGCCATACAACGACGCGCATTGGGAGCCGCTGTGGGCAGCCGCCGCCGCGGCACACCTCCCCCTCACAACGCATGCGGGGGCGGGTGATCCGGCAGTGTTCAACGGACCGGAGCTGACTGCGCTGATGTCGATCGAGAGCGGAGGTTGGTTCAGCCGGCGCGCCGCGCATCTGCTGACCTTTGCTGGGGTGTTCGAGCGCCATGCCGACCTGCGCCTCGTGCTCACCGAACAGCCAGGCACCTGGTGGCGGTACACCAACATCGAACTCGATTCCGTGCACGCGGCCAACTCGATGAACCCGTGGCTGATGCAGCGCGTGCCTCGACGCCCGAGCGAGTATCTCGCCGCCAACGTGTTCATCGGCGCCAGCTTCCTCTCGCGCGAGGAGGCGAACGACGCAGTCGATGGCTCGTACGTCGACCGGATGATGTGGGGCGCCGACTACCCGCACATGGAGGGCACGTTCCAGTACCCGGGCACCGACGACCTCGACGGCCCGTCCTACACCCGGCTTTCCCTCCGCTTCTCGCTCGCCGGCCACGACGAGCACACGGTGCGCTCGATCGTCGGCGAGACCGCCGCGTCGGTCTACGGCCTCGACCTCGCCGAACTGGGCGAGGTCGCGGCGCGCATCGGCGCGCCGACGTACGCCGACATCAGCATGCCGCTCGATGCCGTACCGGCGGGCGCGAGCAGCTTCGCCTTCCGCACGATGGGGCCGTGGGCCTGACCCGGTCAGTGTTGCTGACGAAGGTCGCCGAAGGTCGCGACGAGCAGCGGGTTGAGGATGTCGGCACGCTCCCACTGCAGGAAGTGGCCGGCACCGGGCACCACGAGCGGCCCGATCCGGTTCGCGAACGCGACCTCGCACGCCGGGACGAAGTCGTCGCCGACGACGTGATCGTCATGGCCGTACAGCACGAGCGTCGGGATCTGGATGGGGCCGAACGTCATC
This sequence comes from Ilumatobacteraceae bacterium, assembly GCA_025463425.1. Classification (GTDB taxonomy): domain Bacteria; phylum Actinomycetota; class Acidimicrobiia; order Acidimicrobiales; family Ilumatobacteraceae; genus WLMZ01. The sequence goes on from JAOBWQ010000232.1 coordinate 7,094, forward strand.
GGCATCTCCGACATCGGACGGCCGTGGGCCAGTTGGTACGGCGCCCACGAGGCTCGCAGCCGTGCTTCGTCGGCGAACGGCTCGGTCATGAAATCGACCTGCTCGCGCGTGAACGTGCCGGGCGATGCCCACAGCCGACTGGTGTACATCGCGGCGATCCACTGGCGTCGCGCCTCGGGCGTCCCCAACATCGCGATCAGCTCGTCCGGACGGGCGCCTTGCAGCTCCTGGTAGTCGCCGGTCGGTCCACCGCGGATCGCGCTGAACGTCGAGAGGTCGAATCCCGGTGTGGGCGGCGGCACGCTGTTGAAGAAGCACAGCCGCTCGACCAATCCATCGAAACGTTGGGCGAGGTCGACGGCGACCACGCCGCCGATGTCGCCGGCCACGACGGCGCACCGCTCGTGCCCGAGCACGTCGTGGACGAGCGCCTCGATGTCGCGGCTGTAGATGGTCAGGTCATACGCGTCGTCCGGTGAGAGATCGCTGCCGCCGTAGCCGCGCAGATCAGGCGCGATCACCTCGAACCCGGCCGCAGCGAGTGGCGCGATGTTGCGCCACCAGATCCGGTTCGTCTCCGGGTAGCCGTGCAGGAGCAGGAGCGGATAACCCCCGACGCCTTCGTGGAGGAACGAGAGCGAGATGCCGTCGCGCACGACCTCCCGGCGGGGTTGGAAGGCGTCGAACGCCGGGGTGTCCTGTGGCGGGCGGAGCGACGAGTCGTACTGCATCGATGCAGTCTGACAACCGCTGCGTCACGGCCACGAGCCGCCCGTCGTGAAACGGTCAGTGCGCGACGGCCACCTGCGGCGCCGGCACATCCGGATCGGGAGCGCCGGGCAACAGCCGACCGATGAAGCTCACGCCGACGGCCACGACGGCGAGCATCCCGAACAGGGGCCCGAAGCGGGAGACCGACCCGTTGCCGAGCAGGAGGCCGATCAGCGTCAGCCCGAGCGACGCGCTGGCCTGGACGATGATGAACATCGACGTCGTCGCCTGGGCGACTTCGCCCTCGCCAACGGTGCGGAACACGTTCGAGAACGTCGGTGCCGCGATGCAGCCGAAGCTCAGGCCCATTACGACGAACAGCACCAGGAGAGCACCGATCGGGAGGTGCTGGTCGAACAGCGCGAACACGCCGAGTCCCACGGCGGAGACGGCGCCGGCGGGCACGACGAACGGACGCGGCCCGGTCACGTCGCTGCGCCGACTCGCGTACGACATCGAGATCAGCAGTCCGACGCCGAGCGCCGTCGTCAGCAGGCCGCGCCCGGCGCCGGTGGCACCGAAGCGCTGCCCCAGGAACAGGGGCAGCATGATCAGCGACGAGTACATGATCAGGCCGAACACGGCCACCGTGCCCGCGCTGGCGGCGAAGCCCGGCCTGGTGAGGAGGCGGAGGTCGACGACCGGCACTTCGACCCGCAGCGCCCTGCGACCGTACGCAGCGAGCAGCGCGATGCCGCCGATCGCTGTGATCGCGATCACCACGACGCTGCCCTTCGCTCCGACGCGATCGATCGCGAACAGCAAGGCCACGAAGCCTGGCGTCAGCAGGAACAGGCCGCGCAGGTCGACGGCCTGCGGCTCACCCTTGGCCACATCGCTGGGGATCACCAGCCACGCCGCGATCAACACGAGCGCTCCGACCGGGACATTGATCAGGAAGATCAGTCGCCAGTGGGCGGTCGTGGCGAAGAAGCCGCCGACGAGCGGACCGAGCACCGGCGCGACGTTGACGATCAGCGACAGGACACCCATGATCCTGCCGATCCGCTTCGGTCCGGCCACCGACGCGGCGAGCGTGATCGCCGTCGGCTCCATCATCCCGCCACCGAAGCCCTGCACGACGCGGAACGCGATCAGGCTGCCGATCGACCAGGCCGAGCTGGCCAGGATCGATCCGACGAGGAACACGCTCACGCCGATGACGAAGATCCTGCGGCCGCCGAAACGGTCGATCGCCCAACCGGAGATCGGCAGCGCCGAAGCCGCGGCGAGGAGGTAGCCGACGGCGACCCAGGCGGTGGTGGTGAGCGAGCTGTGGAACACCTCGCCGAACGTCTCGACCGCGACGGTGACGATCGTGCCGTCGAGCACGGACATGAAGGCGGCGAATCCGAGCACGGCGATGATCGCCCACGTGCGTCGATCGACTTCGACCACGACCTTGCGGTCGTGGGGTTCCACGGGCGAGGTCTTCTCGAGCGCTTCCATGCCGGGGGAACTTAACTACACCGTTCAGTAAAGACAACTTCTGAGATACAGTGTTCACATGTCCGTCGTCCCGACTGCTGTCGCTACACCGGACGAACACGTCCACGGGCGGCCGGACAAGCGGCGAGCGATCCTCGACGCGGCGGCGCAGATGTTCGGCGAGCTCGGCTTCGAACGGGCCAGTGTCGACGCCATCGCGTTGCAGGCCGGGGTCTCCAAGCCCACCATCTACAGCCACTTCGGCACCAAGGAGCGCCTGTTCCGGGAATCGCTCGGCGAGTCCGCAGCGCGCCTCAACACTGACCTGATGGCGGCGATCGACGGCCTGGATGTCACCACCCGGACATGGCGAGTCGCGCTGCACGCCCTCGGCGAGAGCCTCGTCGCCTGTCACCAGTCGGAGTGCTCGCAGTCCCTCCAGCGTCAGATCGTCGCCGAGGTGAAGCGAGATCCCGAGCTCTCCACGGCGATCCGTGAGCGAGCGTCGGGGCCGTTGCTGGACGCACTCGCCACGAAGCTCGCCCACCTGACCGACGCCGGCCACCTCCGCATCAAGGATCCGGAGCTGGCAGCGAAGCAGCTGATCGCCCTGACCAACGCGGAGATGGTGGAGCTGACGGCCATGGGCACACGCCGGGCCGCCGCCGACGACGCTCGGCGCGCCGCCCGCGCCGGTGTCGACGCGTTCCTGGCCGCGTACGCCCGCTGACGAGGGTCAGGCCACCCGTGCACCGATCAGCAGGAACGGCGGGCGGTGCACCTCGATCGCCCAGTCCGGGTGTTCGTCGAGGTCTGCCGGCGTCGGCGCCCACTCGACCATGCGCGTGATCGCGAAGCCCGCATCCGCCACGGCATTGACGTATGTCGCAATCGTCCGGTGCTGTTTGACGACGCCGTCGGCGAGCCAGTTGGTGATGCGCGGACCTTCCACCGAGTAGTCGTCGAGCGGCCACACCGTGCGGCCCTCGTGTTCGACGAACCCGGGTTGTGACGGCGCCGTGTACAACGGGTGCTCGAGCGAGCAGACGAGCCGGCCACCGGGACGGAGTGCACTCGCGACCTTGCCGAACAGCCGGCTCACATCGGCGAGGTAGTGCAACGTGAGCGAGCTGTAGACGAGGTCGAACTCGCGCTCCGGTAGCTCGACGCTGTCGAGGTCCTCGCGCCGGTACGTGATGCGCGGATCATCGGTGTCGGCTGCCGCGCGCTCCAGCATCTTCGCGGAGACATCGAGCCCGAGCACCGACGCAGCACCCGCCTCGGCCGCCCAACGACAGAACCAGCCGTAGCCGCAGCCGAGGTCGACGACGTCGAGGCCGTCCATCGCCGCCAGCAACGCCTTGATCGCCGGCCACTCGCCCGCAGCGTCCAACCCGTGCTGTGAGCGCGGCAGTTGGGCGTAGTTGTCGAAGAACCCTGGATCGTCGTAGATGTTCTGTGCCACGGCGTCACCCTCCTGTGCCGATCATGCCCGATCACGACCCGCGATCACCGAACTTGGTGGCAGTTCGGACCCCTCTGGGGTCCGAGGGGTGCAAAGAACCGCTGTTGGGTCAGGGGGTGCGGCGTTTGCGGATCTCGGCGCTGACGGCGGGGAGGATCTTGTGGAGGTCGCCGATCACGGCGTACTCGGCCTTGCCGACCATGTTCGCCTCACCGTCGGTGTTGATCGCGAGCACGTGCTTGCTCGCCATCATGCCGACCCAGTGCTGGATCGCGCCGGAGATGCCGCACGCGATGTACAGCTCGGGGGCGATCCGCTTGCCCGTCTGGCCGACCTGGTCGCTGTGCGGACGCCAGCCGTTGTTGGTGACAACTCGGCTGCAGCCGACGGCGCCGCCGAGCAGATCGGCGAGCTCGACGAGCGGCGCGAACCCCTCCGCCGAACCCACACCGCGTCCGCCGCTGACGACGACCGCTGCGGTCGTCAGCGTGATGCCGGAGGACAGCGTGACGCGATCCGTGATGCGCGTGCGCGCGGCGGTGTCGGGCAGCGTCGCGTCGACCGTCTCGGTCGCGGCCGTGGCGCCGATGTGGTCGGGGGACGGCTCGCCGTCGAACACGTGCGCTGCGCCGGACAGGACGTAGGTGGCTGCCACGAGCTTCGACCGCTCGAGGAGACTGCCACCCCAACGCACGCGCGTCAGGTCGAGGCTGGCGTCGCCGACGGAGCGGATCTCGGTGACGTTCGCAGCGAACGGCAGATCGGCGATCGCCGAGGCGTAGGCCAGCACCTCGTTGCCCCGGTCGGTGCCGGTGGCCACCACCGCGGCCGGCGAGCGCAACGCGATCAGCTCGGCGACGGCTTCGCCCCACGCCTCCGGTGCGTAGTCGGTGAGCTCGGCGTGGTGGATCAGGACGACCGACGACGCGCCGTACGCGCCGAGGTCGTGCGCCAGGGCATCGGCCTCGGCGCCGATCACGACTGCGGTGATCGACGAGCCGACGCCCGCGGCGAGCAACGCACGGGCGAACCCGAGTGACTGGAACGACGTCTCTGCGGCAACGCCGCGATCGTGCTCGAAGATGGCCAGGACTTCGCTCACAGGAGGCCCAGCCGTTCGATCAGATCGACGATCGCGGGTGCTGCGTCCTCGCCGGTGCCGAGCATCGTGGTCTGCACGACGAGCTCGGCCGCGTTGTCGAACGACTCGGTCAGCAGACCGCCGGCAATGGGCTCGGCGGCGACCGCCGAGATCTCTGCCTTCTTGCTCCTCAGGCGGCCGGGCAGCGTCGGGTAACGGGGAAGGTTGAGCCCCTCCTTGACACCGAGCACCGCTGGCAATGGCAGGTTGTAGACCTCGAAACCCGACGTCGATTCACGCTGGGCGACCACCGCCGTGTCACCCACCTCGATCGATTTGATCCCGTTCACGATCGGGCGGCCGAGCTTGCGGGCGACGCGCACGCCGACCTGGAAGCCGCCGGCGTCGGCGCTCTCGTTGCCGAACAAGATCAGATCGAACGCACCGTCAGCCGCTTCGATCGAGGCGATCGTGTCGGCCAGCGCGGCTGCCGTGGCCTGCGGATCCCAGTCGCTCTCGCCGACCAGCGACGGGTGCGAGATGTGGACGGCCTTGACGATGCCGACCGAGATCGCGTAGCGCAGCTGCTCCTCGGCCTCGGCCGCGCCGAGGGTCAAGACGGTGGCTTCGCCACCGTGCTGTTCGACGAGACGGATCGCTTCCTCCACAGCGCACTCTTCGTGCGGCGACGTGGTGAAGCCGAGGTTCTTGACGTCGATCGCCGAGTGGTCGGCGGTGAGGGTGATGCGCGCGCCCGGAGCGGGCACCCGCTTCACGCACACGAGGATGCGCAGCGCCATGCGCGACTCAGCTCTTCATCCGTGCGTCAGTGGGATCGAAGATCGGCGTGGACCCGACGACCGCGACCTTCACCGGGAACAGCTCGTTCATGTAGAACACGCACAGGTCGGTGCCCACCACGGCGTGCTCCGGCGGCAGGTAGGCCAGCAGGAGGAACTTGCCGTACGAGGGGCCGGAGCCCGCTGTGGTGGCGACCGAGACGCGGCCCTTGCGGTCGACGATGCGCTCGCCGTCGGGGGTGGTGATGGTCTCGCCACCGACCATGAACCGCTTGATGCCGTCGCGAGCCGAGAGGTGGTCCTCGACCGTGAGTGTGCACAGGATCGCGGCGGGATCCTCGGCCCGGTGTTCGAGGTACTTGGCCTTGCCGATGAAGTCGGCCGACTTCACCTTCGGGCGGGCGAGGCCGGCTTCGACCACCGTGTACTCGCCGTCCAGCTCGCTGCCCATCAGGCGGTAGCCCTTCTCCAGGCGGCCCGTGGTGCCGTACACGCCGGCGCCGACCGGAACGATGCCGAACTCCTGACCGGCAGCGGCGATGCGGTCCCACACCGCGCGGGCGTGCTCGGTCTGGACGTAGACCTCCCAGCCGAGCTCACCGACGTAGGAGATGCGGAACAGGCGCACCGGGATGCTGCCGAACAGCACCTCCTGGGTGGTGCCGTAGGGGAAGCCGTCGTTGGACACGTCGGCCTCGGTGAGCTTCTCCATCACCTTGCGCGCGTTGGGGCCCCACAGACCGATCGTCGCGTATGCAGAGGTGAGGTCCTGGAAGTGCACGGATCCGTCGGTGGGCAGGTGGTGCTGGAACCAGAACTTGTCGCGCGGTCCGTCGAATGCACCGGTCATCACGCGGTAGGTGTTCTCGGCGATGCGCAGCATGGTGAGGTCGGACCGGAAGCCACCATTGACGTCGAGCAGCGGGGTGTAGATGCTCTTGCCGACCGCTACATCGACGTTGTTGACGGCCATCTTCTGGAGGAAGTCCTTTGCGCCGGGGCCGTCGAACTCGAACACCACGAACGGGGCGAGGTCGACCATGCCGACGCTGTCCTTCATCGCGAGGTGCTCGGCGTTGATGATCGGCGACCACCAGCGCGCATCCCATTCGTGCTCCCGACCCTCGACCCCGAACTTCTCGACGAGGCCCGCGTTGGACTCGTACCAGTGCGGGCGCTCCATGCCACCGGCGAGGAAGTAGACCGCGCCGAGGGCCTCGGTGCGGTCGTGGTACGGCGCGGTGCGCACGCCGCGCTCGCTGGCCCACTGCTCACGGGGATGGACGATGCCGTAGGTCTTCTGGAAGTGCTCGGCGCAACGGGCCCGGACGTGCGCGTCGTTCTTGGCGTAGTC
>JAOBWQ010000294.1 GCA_025463425.1 Ilumatobacteraceae bacterium
GTGACCATGCGCCTGCTCGCGCAGGGTGGACCGTTGGGAGGACGAACAGTTTCCTCTTCGTCCTGAGCGCTGCTTCCCCACATCGCTACGCCTGTGTCATCGGCTGAACTCGCCCCGACTTGAGCAAGTCTGGAAAGCAGTCGCCGGTGTTCAGAAGCAGTCGTCTCGTCGATCGACCGTTCGGGTAGCCACGTCCCATGACTGATCCTCGCAACACTGCGCACGACGAGCTGTGACTGCGCCGGACCCGCTGACGACGATCGTGACGCGGCGTGCCAGAGTCGGACGATGACGAGCATCGCTCAGACGCGTGTCTATCGAAAGGGCGTGCTCGAGCTCGAGGGCTTCGCCGTGGCCGACGTCTCGGAGTACCTCGCGCAGGATGACACCGTCGTGTGGGTCGACCTGTGCAGTCCTTCTGCCGAGCAGCTGCAGGAGTTGGCGAACGAGCTCGGACTGCACGAGCTCGCGGTGGAGGATGCGCTCGCGGAGCATCAACGACCAAAACTCGACCACTATCAGACGCATCTGTTCCTGTCGACGCACGCCGTGCACGTCGACACCGAGAACACTCGGCTCGTCGTCACCGAGATCGACTCCTTCATCAACAGCCGCTGGCTCATCACGGTGCGCAAGAACGACACGTTCTCCATGTCCGACGTCCTCCAGCGTTGGGATCGCTCGGGCGACCTGGCGACGCAAGGCGTCAGCTTCTTGCTGTACGGACTGCTCGATGTCGTCGTCGACGGGTACTTCGAGGCGGTGCAGTGCTTCGACGACTACTACGACACGGTGAGCGAAGGGATCTTCTCGGACCATCCGCTCAACCCGACCCAACAGCGTCACTGGTTCGAGATGCGCCAAGCACTCGTGCGGTTCCACCGCTTGGCCGTGCCGATGCGTGAGGCCGTCAGCAGCCTGATGCGACGTGAGCACGACGCGGTCAGCGAGGGCCTGTACCCGTACTTCCAAGACGTCTACGACCACATCCTGCGCGTCACCGAATCGACCGACGCCTTGCGCGATCTCGTCAGCACGATCGTCGAGACCAACCTCAGCCTGCGTGACTATCGCCAGAACCAGGTGATGAAGAAGGTCACGAGTTGGGCTGCGATCGTCGCGGTTCCCACGTTGATCACCGGCTACTACGGCATGAACGTGCCCTATCCGGGTTTCGGACAGCAATCGGGCGTCGCCGTGTCGGCGGCGCTCATCGTGGTGATGTCGGCCGGTCTCTACCTCCTCTTCCGAAAACGCGACTGGCTCTGACAGCCCGTGTCCTGTGCGCGTTGCATCCTCGGCCGGGGTATACCTAGACTGTCGAGGTATGAGGGAATCTGACGTTCGTGGTCATCTCGACGGTCTCGTCCTGGCAGCGCTCGCAGTCGGCGCGGCGCACGGGTACGAGATCATCCAACGCATCCGTGACCGCTCCGTGGGCGCGTTCGATCTCGCCGAGGGCTCGGTGTATCCGGTGCTGCATCGGCTCGAAGCATCGGGCGCCCTGACGGCGCGGTGGGAGGCCGTCAACGGTCGCCGCCGAAAGGTGTACGAGATCACGCAGCCGGGACGGACGCAGCTGACGTCGGAGCGAACGCGGTGGCGCGATCTGCGCACGAGCATGGACCGAGCACTGGGAGGAGCCACAGCATGAACCCACGACACGAGCACACGAGCGCCATCGAGGACCACCTCGACGAACTGCTGGTCACGGCCGCAGGACGTCCCCGCGCGGTGCGGCACCTCCTGATCGAGGCCGAGGGCCACTTACGCGAGACCGCTGCAGCGCTCGCAGCGAGCGGTGTCCCGGTGGCCGAGGCCGAGGCCGAGGCGGTCGCGCGGTTCGGACCGACCGGCGCCGCGAGCCGAGCACCGCTGTGGTGTTGGCTGACCCCCGGCATGCGCCGGCGGATCACCCTCGGCGTGCTGGCCGTCGGCGGTGTGGCAGGAGCGTTCGTCGGTGTAGCGGGCGCCCTCGGAGCCGTGGTCCGCGCGATCTGGGGCGCCGGTGCGATCGCGACGCCGTTCCCCAGCGGTTCGTACACGGCGGCCGACTGCTCGCGGTGGATGCGGCTGGCACCCAGCGCGAAGGACTGCGTTTCGGCGATGACGATCGATCATGCCAACGATTTCGTCGCGATGTGCCTGCTCGCCGGCGTCCTCGGCCTCGTCGCCCTGGGGATCCGAGCGATGCTGCAACATCGGTGGAACAGCCGTGCGGTGAGGTGGGCGCTCCCTCCGGCGGCCGAGTACGTCGCGGGGTCGGTCGCTGCAGTGCTGGCGGCGGTGGGAACGTCGGCGATGGGATTGGACTCGATCCTCGTGACCCACGGTCAGGGAGTGGGGCAGCCGTTCGTCTTCGCGGCGGCCGCCTCGCTCGCTGCCATCGCGCTCGGAGCTCTCGCTCGTCGAGCGGCGCGGCCACAGCCCTGGCGGGTGGCTGACTGAGGGTTGGCGGAGCCAGTCCGCTCATTCGGCGCGGAGCACATCCACGGATCGCGCCCGCGATGCCCACGCTGCCGGGAGCGCTGCGCCGAGCAGCGCGATGAGGAGGCCTTCGCCGATCAGCGCCACGAGCTCTGGGGCACGGTAGACGGAGAGCACGGATCGTGGCAGTCCGACGCCTGCGCTGTGACCCATCGCGGGGAGAACGATCCGGTGGACGAGGATGCCGAGCGGGGTGCCCGCCAGCCCACCGATCAGCCCGATGATCGTCACTGACGAGAAGACCATCGTCCGGGTCTGTCGCGGTGTCATGCCGAGTGATCGATGGATGCCGAGATCGTGAGCGCGGTCGCGGGTGTCGAGGACGACAGCGCTCAGCACACCGAGCGCGGACACCACGATCAGCAGCAGCGTGAGCGCGGCAGTGAGCGCGTCGAGCGCGGCGATGGTGTCACTTCCACCGTGATTGCCTCCGGTAGGGATCGCCTCGAGGCCGAGTGGCTGCAGCTGCGCGCCGAGACGGGTGATGTAGGCGCTGATGTCGGTACCGGGGCGGACCTCGATCGAGAAGTGATCGGGGAGCAGGTCGGGTGCAGCTGTGGCGATCGTGCTCGCATCGGTGAGCACTTCCATCGTCTGTTCGTGCGGGTCGAAGACCTCGCCGACGATGCGGATGGGAACCGCTCGGCCCTCGAAGAACAGTGAGATCGTGTCGCCGATGCTCGTGTTGGTCGCGTGGAGGAAGGTGGTTGGCACCACCGCTTCGCCGGCGGACGTGAACCACCGGCCCGACACCATCGCGTATCCGCTCCAGGAGGCGTCGCCGTTGAAGGCGAACACGGTGGTGGTTCCTGCGAGCGCTGGAATCGTGGCGTCGGTGCTGGAGATGCTGAACGAACGTGCCGTGCCCTCCTGCGCGTCGATCGCGGCGACGATCGACGTGATGCCGGCTGCGTCGATGGACGGAGGCGGAGAGCCGTCTGGGCCGATGCCGTGGGGGCCGGGCAGTGAGCCGAACGTGTCGACGGAGACGTCAGCGTTGTCGTGGTCCTTGGCAGCCTGGACGGCGTTCAGGGACGTGCCGAGACCGATCGCGAACGTGACCGCGGCCGTGCCGAAGACGACCGCGAGGACCATTGATGAGGAACGCGTCGGGCGCGCGAACGGCTGCGCGAGGCCGAGGCTCACCGACCGCGGGAGTGGCAGCCGCCCGGCGAGCCACGCGGCCCGGTGGCCTCGGTCGGCGTGCGGGGCTCTTCCGGCGAGAGCGTCGAGAACCCGCAGCCGGCCGGCCTGCCACGCAGCAGCCAAGGCGCTCAGCGCCACGACCGCGAGAGCGCCGACAGCGACCAGCGCATCGACCTTCGGATCGACGCCCGACGTCGTGGTGCCGTAGAGCTGATCAGTGGAGTGCAGGATGGGGCCACTCAGCAGGCTGCCGGCGACGAGACCGGCGGCGATGCCGATGGCCGTTGGGACGAGTGCCTGGGCGACGTAGGCGCGCACGACCTGACCGGGAGTGAAGCCGAGTGCTTTGAGGATCCCGATGCGATGACGCCCCGATCCAACTGCACCCGTCACGACGGTGACGACGACGAGGACGGACATGATGACCCCGAGCGTCCCGAACGCCACGAGGAACGGGATGAAGAGCGCCGTGTTGCGATCCGTGCCCTGCTGGACGTCGAGCCACGAGTGACTACCGGTCAGCGCGTCCCCGCCAACCGCTGCGGCCAGGGACGCGCGGTTCGCTGACATGTCGCCCGACGTCGCGGCGTGCGCGAATCGGTACAGCATCTGCATGCTGGTGACGACGTGCTGGGAGAGGGCCTCGACTTCGGCGGGGAGCATCCATGCGTCAGCGGTGAGGCTGACGGATCGTGCGGTCCCGACCACCGTGAGCACGGGTGCGCCGGGAAGGTCGTCGAGCGTGAGCTTCGTGCCGATCTCGCTGGGAAGGTCTGCGTCCGTGGCCACGACGATCTCGCCGGGTGCCGAGACCCATCGACCGGTCAGGAGGGTGAGGTCGTCGACCGTGGTGTCCGGTCGACTTCGCCCGACGACCGTGATCGGCGACAGGGTCGCCCTGCCCGGCGGCCCATGCGGATCCTGCTCGCCGCGAATGATCGATGGCGTCACGGTGACGGTTGGGAACGGACCTGCACTCGCGATGACGCCGGGCAGGGTCGCCGTGGCGGTCAACTGCGCTGCCGTGACCTGGGTTGCGTCGAACTGCGCTGTCAGATGCGAACCGTGCTGGCGGGCGAAGGCTCGGTCGAACGGGGCGGTCGACTCGTGCAGGAGCGTCAGGCCGAGCACCGCTGCGGTGACCGCCACGACCGCAGCCACCGCAGTCATCACCGTCTGGACGCGCCGACGGCGGACACCGGCTCGTACCACACCACCGATCGAGCTCACCGGCTCGCTCCGGCCGGCGTTGCGCCGACGACGCGGCCGTCGGCGAGTCTGATCGTGCGTTGCGTGTGACGGTCAGCGAACTCCTCGTCGTGGGTGACGATGACCAATGTGTGGCCCGCGGCGTGGAGGTCGGCGAGCAGCCTGCCGACCTCCGCCCTCGCTGCGCTGTCGAGCGCACCGGTGGGCTCGTCGGCCAGGAGCAGTGCCGGTTCGTTCATCAGTGCTCGAGCCACCGCGACGCGCTGTCGTTCACCACCCGACAGTCGGCCGGGATAGGCGTCCCGGCGATCGGCGAGGCCGAGTGATCCGAGCAGCTCGTTCGCCCGGCGGGCTGCGGCGCGCCTCGATGTGCCCATCAGCCGCGCTGGCAGCGCGACGTTGTCGATGACGGTGAGGTCGTCGAGGAGGTTGAAGGACTGGAACACGATCCCGATCGTCCGGCGGCGATACAGAGCGGAGGCCTTCTCGCCGAGGCCGCTGACGACGACACCGTCGACCGTGACCGATCCCGCGGTGGGTCGATCGAGACCCGCGATCAGGTTCAGCAGCGTCGACTTGCCGCTGCCCGACGGACCCACGATGGCCACCGATTCACCGCGGACGACCTGTAGGGACACGTCATCGAGGGCAACGGATCCGTCCGAATAGGTGCGGCTCACACGGGCGATGTCGATCAGGCTGGAGGTCACTCGGTGAAGGTACGCATCGGGCCGGCACCGGCACATCGGGCGCAGGACTGGTTCGCCCTGGTCCATCCGAGGGATGCCACTGACATCTCATCCTTTCGAGGGACACGCGAGGGTCCGATGTCATCCGGACGGTGTATCGCCGCCAGCAGTGAGATCGGCGAGAATGAACGCGTGCTCGGCTGCGTCAACCAGACCCTGCGCCGGATCGCGGGATCGGACGGCACGCTGCCGCTGCCGGAGCGGCGGGCGCGGGTCTTGGACCTCCTCGGCGCGATCGTGCTCGCAATGGTCGGGTTGCGGTACGCATCGTCGGATTCGATGAGCGTCGAGAAGTTCGAGGTCGTCGGTCCCGGACGTGTCGTGATCGATGGCTTGATGGCTTCGTCGGCGTCGACTCGGACGGTGATCGCGATCGGAGCCGCTGCGATGCCGCTGGCACTGCGCAGACGCTTCCCGCTCGGTGTGCTGTGGGTCGTGATGTTCTCGTCCGCGCTGATGCGACAGCAGTCGCCCGATGTGGTCTTCTACGCCTGTGTGCTGTGCAGCGTCGCGGTCTACAGCGCTGCCACGTACAGCCCCAAGCGGTTGGCGACCATCATCACCCTTCCCCTCGCCGCGGCAGTGCTCGTGGCCCTCTTCAAGCACGCCAGCCTCCCGGTCCTCCCACACAAGTACGTCGCGCTCCTCGTGATGATCCCCCTGATCGTCGCGGCGTACGGGTTGCGCGGGTGGGTGCACCGCGTCGACGAGGCCCGCGACCGCCTCGCCCGATCCGAGGCGCTCCAATGGCAAGCGTTGGAGCACGCCGTTGCCGCGGAGCGGGCGCGCATCGCCCGCGACCTCCACGACGTCGTCACCCACAACGTGAGCATGATGGTCATCCAAGCTGGCGCTGCGCGCACCGTGCTCGACCGTTCGCCGGAGCAGGCCCGCGAAGCACTGATCGCCGTGGAGTCAGGTGGCCGCGCCGCTGTCGGAGCTCCGGCACGTGATGGGTCTGTTGGCTCCCGATGCCGGCGGCGCGGACGCAGCCGACCCGGCGGCGCTCGAGCCACAACCCGGCCTGCGCAACGTGGACGAGCTGGTTCGGTCCGTGCGCGCTGCCGGCCTGCCGACCGAGCTCACCGTCCACGGATCGGTGAACGCGCTGCCGTCGGGGGTGGACCTGACGGCCTACGAGTGGTCCAGGAGGCGCTGACCAACGCCATGAAGCACGCGTCCGGCTCGCGCGTGCACGTGACCATCGATCGCAACCCGACCGACCTCAGCGTCTCCGTCGTCGACACCGGCGGTGAGCCCACCGGCTCTGCCGCGACGGGCGCCGGCCGCGGCTTGATCGGTCTGCGCGAACGTCTCGCCGTCTACGGAGGCACCCTGCAGTCCGGCCCGAGCCTCAACGGCGGGTTCCTCGTGCGCGCGATGATCCCGACCGAAGCTCGGTGAGCCCCTTGCGCGTCGTCATCGCCGACGACCAGGCACTCGTGCGATCCGGGTTCCGCATGATCCTCGCGGCGAACGACATCGAGGTCGTCGCTGAGGCAGGGACCGGGCTGCAGGCCATCGACGCCGTGCGACGCGAGCACCCCGACGTCGTCCTCATGGACATCCGCATGCCGGAGATGGACGGGCTCGAGGCGACCCGACGAATCGTGTCGGACGCGGCATCGACGGGCGCTGCCTCGACCGACGGACCCAGGGTCATCATCCTGACCACCTTCGACCTCGACCAATACGTGTACGCCGCGCTCGCCGCAGGCGCCAGCGGATTCCTCCTCAAAGACGTCACACCTGAACACCTCGTCGCCGCCGTTCACCTCGTCCGCAGCGGCGACGCCCTGCTGTCGCCGACGATCACCCGCCGATTGGTGCAACGCTTCGCGGCCAACCCCGAGCAGACGACCGCAATCCACCGCGACCTGAGTGCACTGACGGCCCGGGAGCTCGAAGTGCTGCGCTCGCTCGCACTCGGGCTGAGCAACGCCGAGCTCGCGACCCGCCTCTTCCTGTCGGAGGCAACCGTCAAGACCCACGTCGCCCGCATCCTCGCCAAGCTCGAACTGCGCGACCGAGTGCAGGCCGTCGTCGTCGCCTACGAGACCGGGCTCGTCCGTCCGTCAGCGGTCACGGGCGGATCCTCAGCCGCGGAATCCTGAATCGCCTGGCTCCACTTTTCGTGAGAGCTACTCTCGGGCATGCGCACGCGCGAATCACGGGTCCAGTTTCGAGGTGCCATCGCGCTGGGCGTAGCTCTGGTGCTGGTCCTCGTGAGCTGCTCGTCGACCTCTCCGTCGAGTGCCCCCACATCGACCGCCGGTGCCGCCCCGCCGGTCACGTCTGCGGTGGCGGACACGGCCGTGAGCACTCCGTCGCCGACGACCTCGACGCCGGCAGATGAGACGCCGACAGCGGATGGGCTCGCAGGTCCGGGGCTGATCGTCGTCCCCGATGAGGCAGCCGTTGCTGCCGAGGCACAGGCCGGGTTGATGATCACTGATGTGCAGGCCCGCCGTTTGTCCGCAGACGTCGGACCGGGCGCGGGGCTGCTCGGCTCCGACCTCGATCGGTTGGCCCCGGTGTCCGACGGTGCGCCTCCGATGAGCTACCTCCTGGCCGCCTGGGTGTCGGCCGGTACCTCGCCTGGATCAGAGCAGGCGCGGCAGTGGATGGGTGACCAGGACTGGACGCAGGCCCCGCTCCTGCGGTTCCCGGCCGCTGCCGTTGCCCTGTTCGTCGCCGAGATCGCTGCGGCCGTCGACGCCGAGACTCCCGGCGAGGCCTCACCACCCGCCGGGTCGCACGACACCACCACGTCCGCCGAAAGCGCGCCGTCGGTGACGGAGCAGGCATCGTCTCAAGGGCTGCTGAGTCGCACCCCGACCCAGCTCGCCGGCCCATGCAGCGCCGTCGAGAACTTCATCGCGAAGGTGATCGGAGGACTCTTCGATGCGCTGAGGATCACACCGTCCAGTGGTTCGGGGATCTTTGATTTGCTGACGAGCGCGATCGCCACCATCTGGAACGTCGCGATCGGGCTCGCACAAGGGCTCGTCGAGGGTCTCGTGAAGACGTTGACGGCGCCAGTGTTCCAAGCGATCCGCTTCGGTGTCGGGGCCCTCGGCGTGGCCACCATCGTGCTGTCCTACTTCAAGGACCAGACACTCGACGTGACACTCGATCCAGCTGCCTCGAACACCGACGTCTATCACTTCGCGATCGGAGCCGAAGGAGACGTCGCCGGCACGTTCATCGCGAAGGGCAAAGAGCTCACCGCCGACTGGCCGCCGGCCGTGGTCGATTGCGCAAAGGTGGCGGGCGCCACGCTGCCGAAGCTGATCCCACCGGGTGCGCCCGCGACCTGGACCGTGACAGATCCAGTGGGAGTCATCGCGCCATCGGACGTCCACGTCCTCGTCGACAACGACCTCGCAGCACGACTGGCCTTCGTGACGAGCCGCGAAAGCGAGGAGCAGGCCAAGGGCGAGATCACCTTCGACGTCGCCGACGTGACCGTGAAGATCCCTCGCGATGAAGTGAAGCAGTTCCTCGCGCTCGCCCGCGACCAGGTCAACGGTGCCCGCGGCCAGCTCCTCGGAGCCGTCCCCGCCGGCCCCCTCCGGACAGCTGCAGACACGCTCTACGCCGCGACCGTCGACCCGACGCTGAACGAGCTGCAACAGAGCATCAGCGGTGGAGCTGCCAACGTCTTCTCGCTCACCGGTTCGGGCGTTGTCGTGGTCAAGCACCACGCCCCACCTGAGACCACGACCACTGCATCGACCGTGCCGTCCGATTCGTCGAGCCCGGACACGCAAGCTCCCGCTGACTTCTGCTCACAGTATCGAGACCTGGTGACGTGGATCCGGGCCAACCCGCCGGGAGATGTCGTCGCCTGGGCAACGGAGATCGTCGACCGCCTCACCACGATGCGTCCATCGGCCCCGGTAGAAGTGCTCCCTGACGTCGACGTCGAACTGCAGGTCTACGGAGACGTCGCTGCGTCGGCCAACGCAGGAGTGATCGGAAACGACGCGGTTCCTCTGGGCCAGGCCGCGCAACATCTCGGAACCCTGTGCGGAGTGGCCTCCAGCTGAACGCTCCGTCGTCTCGTCGAGATCACGTGTGATGCCGCCGCCGGCAGGGGCGCCATGCCGATGAGCGTCGCGAAGTCCGGTAAACCGTCGGTCAACTCGCACCCGGAGCTGTTTCGGCGAATGCGCCCGGCGGAAGTTGGCTGTCGTGGCCATCGTGATCGCTCTCCTCGTCGCTGTCCTCGTCAGCGCTGTCGTGTTCGGGCTCGCCGCCCGCAAGGGCCGTGCGGGTGACTTGGCCGACATTCGAGTCGATCAGTCCGCCGTCGCTGCTGCCGCGAATCGTCCCCACTCGGCGCTTGGCGAGTTCGTGCTTCGGCGACGCGACGCGAGCAACGACACCGGGCTCCTGCTGACCCTGACCGTGGGTGCGGTCGCGCTGGCGATCATCGGTATCGGTGTCGTGCTCGAGATGGTGAGCACGCACGTCGGATTCGCGCGGTTCGACGACGCCGCGGCCCGGTTCGGGGCACGACACGCGACGGGCGACACGACCAGGTTTCTCAAAGTGGTCACCTCGTTGGGGAGCACGCCGGTGGTCGCTGCAGTGGTCGTCTGCATCGGTCTGCAGCAGTGGTTCCAGCACCGGCGAAAGGCGTCCTTCGTATTTCTCGCCACTGCGGTCGTCAGCACCGTCGCGGTGGGCAACCTCGTCAAGGTGATCGTGCACCGCAATCGCCCGGACATCGCTCGACTGGTCGGCGCAGCCGGTTCGTCGTTTCCGTCTGGGCACTCTGCGGCCGCAGCGGCCACCTATGCGGCAGTTGCGCTCGTTCTCGGGCGTGGTCGGCCTCGACGAACCCGTGCGGTCCTCGCTGCGGTCGCTGCGGCGATCGCGGTTGCCGTCGCAGCGAGCCGTGTTCTCCTCGGTGTGCATTGGCTGACCGATGTCATCGCTGGGCTTCTGCTGGGTTGGACGTGCTTCGCGCTCTCGTCGATCGCGTTCGGAGGCCGGATCATGGAGTTCGGACGGCCCTTGAAGGTTGCCCAAGCGCAGGCCGAGGCCACCGACGCGGACAGTTCGGGCCGGCTGGTGTCGGGAGGTGGCACGCCCTGAGCATGGTCGCGACGTTGTGGGTGCGCTCCGATCGCTCCGGTTCGATCAGCGGTACTGACTTCGGACGTGTTCGAGCATCCAGGTGTAGATGTCGACGTCGTACGGGTCGCGCTGAGGGTTGGTCCGTCCCGGGGCCATGCCGGACAGGTCGTAGGTCGGATCCCAAGCGTCGTGACCGACACCGGGATACGTGGTGAGCCGGAGCGGTTCGCTCGGTGAGCAGTTCGTGTTGACGGACTGGACAGTCGCGATCGAGCCTGCAGGATTGACGGTGGTGTCCGATTCGCCGTGGAACGCCCAGACCGGTGTGTGCCGCCAGTTCGCGCATTGGATGGGGTGCGGGAAACCCCCGGAGATCGGGACGACCGCGGCGAACTCGTTCGAGTCGCCGACCGCGCCGACGTAGTCGAACGCGTAGAAGCCGCCGGCCGAGAGGCCGGTCAGGTAGACGCGATCGCGGTCGACGTCGTAGCGGGGCAGCACTTGCGTCAGCCACTGGCGCAGACGGGTCGGCGAGTTCGTCCCGTCGGGCATCTGAGGTGCGAGGACGATGAAGCCGGCAGCCACCGCAGGCTCGGTGCCCGACTCGTACAACCTCGGCAGACCGTTCACAGCGACGCCGTCGAGCGCGGCGCCCGACCCCGGCCCGGTCTGGCCGGAACCGTGCAGGAAGACGATCGTCGGCCATGTTCGACCGGGCGTCGAGGTGTAGCCGGGCGGGAGGTAGGCGAGGTAGCCGACAGCGAGGCCGTGGCCGACGTCGACATGTTGTCGCGTCGGCGGCGACGGAGGGGGCGTTGGTGTGGAGCCGGCGAACCATCCCTGGAGATCGACGACGATGTGGGCGGCGATGTTGACGGTGACGCAGATCGTGCCGCCGGTCCCGAGCTTGACGAGGACCAGGTTCGGTCGCGTGTCACCCGGCTCGATGTTGATGTTCGATGCCAGTGGGATCGGTTGGTCGCACGGGTAGACGGTCACGTAGCCACCGCCGACTGCATCGGTGGCGGTCACGTTCGCGACGGCCGTGTCGACGACGGAGGGGATGCCGCTCTGCTCCGGGAAGGACAGCTCAATGGTCTGCCCCGGGGTCGTGCGTCCGATCACGGGCACGCCGATCGGTGAGCGCGTGTCGGCCATTCGCACGGGTGAGATCGACGTGTACCCGGCTGCGTCGGTGATCTGCCCTTGGATGTCGACGACGACATCGGTTGCGGCACTCGCCATCGCGCAGATGTCGCCGTTCGTACCGGGGTGGGCGACGACCAAGTTGGCCACCGACTCGCCGGGTACGAAGTTCAGGTTGGACGCAAGGGGCGGCGCCGTCCCGCACGGGTACACGACCAGGTAGCCACTCGCGCGAGCATTCGTGGCGGTCACGTTGGCGACGGCCGCCGCACCCGTCGCGTTGTGAACGAGGACGTTCTCGACTCCGGGTCGTAGGCCGAGCGACGGATCGCTGCGAGTGTCGAGCACTCGCACCGGGACGGACGAAGGAACATACGAACCGGCGGGGAACCACCCCTCGAGATCGATCACGAGTTGCGCGGGGACACTGGTGACCACACACACTGCCGCGCCGGCACCTGGCGCCGCGATCACGGCATTCGGCACCGTTTGCGCAGCCGCGAAGTTCACGTTCGATGCCAGGGGCAGTTGGTTGCCGCACGGATACACGGTCGCGAAGCCTGGGCCGGAAGGTTCGGTGACGGTCACGTTCAGCGCGACGCCAGCCGCCGAGGCGACGTCGCCGACCAGCGCGACCACAGTTGCAACGCCCGCGACGGTCTGGCCCGGGCTCGCAACGCCGAGACCGCTCCTCGTGTCGACGATGCGCAGTGGCGCGATCGAGTGGTAAGCGGAGGTCGCCGCTGACACAGGTCCGTGCATCGCGAACGTCAGCGATGATGCAAACAGCACCGCTGCGGTCGCGCGTGCACTGCGCCTCACGTCGCGCTCGACCGAGGTGCTCCGACGGCCGGGTTCATCGGCTGAACACTGCCACGAAGTCGCGGGTGTCCTCGGTCAGCCATCGGTCGCCTGTGTGCTGCATGCCGTGAAGCAGTCGTTGACCGTGCACGGTGCCGTCGGCGCCGACTGCGTAGGTGTTGAGCTGCACCCACTCGTGATTGATCTCGAGCTGCATCCCTCGGACGGCGCCGGCTCGGACCAGGGTCTCGGCCAAGGTCTCGACGGTCAGCCCATCGCCGCCGACCCAGATCAGCGAACCGTCAGCCCTGACGCCGGCGCCGGACCGCCACACGGCGCTCTTGTTCGCCGGTCCGGTGAATCCCCACTTCTTGTTCGGGTCGGTCGTGAGGTCCGGTGCCGGCGCGCCGTTGACGACGATCGGGTCGAGGCTTTGGCGTGCCGAGTCGAGCGTCGAAGAGTTGCTGACGTCGGTTCCCCAGGCGCCGATGTTCGGGACGCCGTTGTCGTCGATCGTGAACGTGGCTCCACCGTCGCGCATTGGGACGAGCGGGACGTGACCGAGGATCATCCCGCCGTTCGAGTCGCGGATGCGGAATCCGCCTGCGAACGCTGCGACGAGCTGTGCTTGCCGGGACACCTCCACGTGCGGTGGCCGATCCCAGGGCGAGCCGGGGATCTTGAGGCCCGGGTATTGGCGGAACTTGAGGATCGTCGGGTCGAACCAGATCACCGCGTCGAGGACCGATGTGTGGATCGCATCAGGTCGAACGGTCGTGACGTACGCGCCCTGAGCACCGTTGACGAGAGGTCCGAACGCAGTCCATTCCCCTTCGCCCGGGACGGTCGGCGTGGCGGGAGACACGAGCGGTAGTGGAGGCTCGAGGTGGCCGGGCAGGTGTGGAAGCGCAGGGATCCCGACGCCGAGCGGCTCTGGCACCGAGGTCGCTGTGCCAGCGGACGCGACCACGACCGCCGCAGCCGTGAGGTTCGGCGTGCCCCCGATCTTGGCCTGGTGGTTCGAATACCACCACTTCTCCAACCGGTCGACCGCCCAGCCGAGGTGGTTGTCTCGAGCCCACTCGACGGTGCGGGCTTGCAGGCTGTCGTTGCCCGGTCCGGTCAAGGCGCGGGCATACGACCACATCACGGGGAGCATCAACACCAACAACGCTGCGAGGACGCGACGCCTGGCCCGACGCCACCGTCGCGATGCTCTCCGCCAGCGTCGCCACGCGCTCCCCAGAGAAGCGGCGACGACCGTCCACATCGCGTTGGCTGAAGTGGCTTGTTCGACGGCTTCGGCGGCTTCGGCGGCTTCGACGGGTTGCTCGATGCGGCCTCGTGCCACGGCGCGCATGAGTGGATCGATGCGCTGGGCAGCCGTCACTCTGCTCGTCCGAGGTGGTGATCCATGCTCCACTCCAACGAATCGTGCAGCGCTCCGGGTCGATCCATCGTTCACATCGGGTAACCGCTCGGTAAACCGTCGCGGCATCAGCGATCCTCGCCGGGAGAGATCCTGGGCGATTCCTTCGTCACTCATCGCTCGGCGACGGTGACGAAGTCGCGCCAGTCAGTGGTGAGGTAGCGGTTGGCCGACGAGCGCATGCCGGGCAGGAGCTTGTGGCCGACGATCCGCCCGATGTGGGTGAACAGGTTGAAGGTGACCATGCCGCGATGGATGTCCAGCTCCATGGCGGTCACAGCTCCGGCTCGCACGTCCGAGCCTCCGAGATCGATGGGCGGAGGCGGAAGGGCCGTGATCGTGTCGGTCGGCGAGGGAAGGTGTCGCCACAGCCACCAGGATTCGCCGCGATCGACGAGTGGTCCGAAGCCATTCGAGCGCAGCCACTCAACGGTGCGTTGATCGAACGCGGCGTTGCCGGGCGCCTCGAGGATCTGCACGTAGGAGTGGGCGCACAGACCGCCGCCGACGACCGTCGTCGTGACGA
>JAOBWQ010000309.1 GCA_025463425.1 Ilumatobacteraceae bacterium
CGAACCCGCCGTCGAAGCTGGCGACATCGGCGTCGGTCTGCTTGAACCGGGCGTGCTCGCGGCTGGCGATGGTGAGGTCGCTGACCACGTGCAGGCTGTGGCCGCCGCCGGCCGCCCAGCCGGGCACCACGCAGATCACGACCTTGGGCATGAACCGGATCAAGCGCTGCACCTCGAGGATGTGCAGCCGGCCGGCGCGGCCCGGCTCGATGCTGTCGGCGGTCTCGCCGATGGTGCCGTCACCCGACTCGACCGTGTACTTGTACCCGTCGCGGCCGCGGATCCGTTGATCGCCGCCGCTGCAGAACGCCCAGCCGCCGTCCTTCGAGGACGGGCCGTTCCCGGTCAACAGCACGCAGCCGACATCGGTGCTCATCCGGGCATGGTCGAGCGCGGTGTACAACTCGTCGACGGTGTGCGGCCGGAACGCGTTGCGGATCTCCGGCCGGTTGAACGCGATGCGCACGGTTCCGTGGGCCAGGGCCCGGTGGTAGGTGATGTCGGTGAAGCTGAACCCGGGCACGTCGCGCCACAGCGCCGGATCGAAGATGTCGGAGACGCGCTCGGAGACCATGCCGGACATGTTGGTCCGTAGCGCGACGGATCGGCAAGACTCGCCCGATGACAGGTCTGCAGATCTTCGGCCTCGCCGGCGTCCCCGAGATCGAGCCCGGTGATGATCTCGCCCGGCTCAGCATCGAGGCCGCCGTCGCTGCAGGCACGCCACTCGTCAGCGGCGACGTGCTGGTGGTCACGAGCAAGATCGTCAGCAAGGCCGAGGGTCGGTCCGTCGAACTGGCCGACATCGAGCCCTCGCCGTTCGCGCTGGCCTGGTCCGAGCAGTGGGGCAAGGACGCGGCCGTCACCGAGATCGTGCTCCGCGAGGCGAAGCGCGTGGTCCGCCAGGTCGGTGCCATCTTGATCACCGAGACCCATCACGGGTTCGTGTGCGCCAACTCCGGCGTCGACCAGTCGAGCAGCGGAGCCAAGGGCCGAGCCGTGCTCCTGCCGCTCGATTCGGACGCCAGTGCGCGGCGGATCCGGGCCGGACTGCTGGCCGAAGGGCTGGATGTCGCGGTGATCATCAGCGACACGTTCGGCCGGGCGTGGCGTGAAGGCCAGACCGACATCGCGATCGGCATTGCCGGCATGCAGCCGATCCTCAGCTACATCGGCCAGGTCGACCCGCACGGCCACGAGTTCCACGTGCAGGCCCTGTGCGTGGCGGACGAGCTGGCCGGCGCAGCCGAACTCGTCAAGGGCAACCTCAGCCGGATCCCGTTGGCAGTCCTCCGCGGTTACGCCTGGGAGCCGGACGAGACCGCCACGATCGCGCCCGTGCTGCGCGACCAGAGCCGGGACCTGTTCCGGTGACGAAGGCGCCGACCACTGCCCAGGCGTTGGCGAAGGTGCGCGCAGCCTGCGCACACCTGCCGGAAGTCGTCGAGCGGCCGAGCCACGGCGCCCCGTCGTTCTTCGTCGGTGGCAAGAAGTGCTTCGTGATGTTCATGGACCATCATCACGACGACGGTCGCCTGGCGCTCTGGTGCGCCGCGCCGCTCGGCGTGCAGGCGACGATGATCGACGAGGACCCGGTGCGGTTCTTCTTCCCGCCGTACGTGGGTGGCCGCGGCTGGCTCGGCGTGCGGCTCGACATCGACCCGGATTGGGACGAGGTCGCTGGAATCGTCGCCGATGCGTACCGTTGCATCGCCCCCAAGAAACTGCTCACCCAGCTCGATGCGGGCTGACAACCGACCTACCGGTAGGTAGGCTGGGGAGATGACCACTCTCGACCCGAGCAGCCAGGCCTTCATCGCCGAGCTGGAGCCCGTCGCGGCCAAGTTGCTCGACCGCCACCTCGCCACGGCCAAGGAATGGTTCCCGCACGAGCTCGTGCCGTACAGCCGCGGGCGCGACTTCGCCAAGGGCTACGAGTGGTCGGCGTGCGACGCCGACCTCGATGGCGCGGTCCTGCCCGAGGCGGTGCGCAGCGCGCTCTTCGTCAACCTGCTCACCGAGGACAACCTCCCGTTCTACTTCCGCGACATCGAGCGGATGTTCGGGATGGAGAGCGCGTTCGGCGAGTGGAACCGTCGTTGGACCGCCGAGGAAGGCCGCCATTCGATCGCGATCCGCGACTACCTGATCGCCACACGGGCGGTGGACCCGGTGCACCTCGAGCGGGCCCGGATGGCGCAGGTCAGCGGTGGTGAGGTTCCGACACCGGATTCGCCGCTCGCGGGAGTCCTCTACGTCAGCCTGCAAGAGCTCGCGACGCGCATCGCCCATCGCAACAAGGGCAAGCTGATCGGTGACCCGGCGGGATACGAGGTCATGTCGCGCGTGGCCAACGACGAGAACCTGCACTACCTCTTCTACCGCGACCTCGCCACCGCGGCGATCGAGTTCGATCCGTCGTCGATGGTCGTCGCGCTCGAAGAAGTCGTGCGTACGTTCGCGATGCCGGGCACCGGCATCCTCGACTTCGACAAGCACAGTGCCGCCATCTCCCAGGCCGGCATCTACGACGCCACCATCCTCCACGAGCAGGTGTTCCTCCCGGTGATCCTGAACCACTGGAAGGTGCAGCACCTCGAGCGTTTGACGGCAGCCGCCGAGCGCGCCCGCGAGGCGCTGCTCACCCGGCTCGAGCGATTGGGCAAGCTGGCCAAGGCGCTGGCCGCACGCGCCGAGCGCCGCCAGGCCGCGGTCCTCGCGGGCGCCTGAGCCGGCGCGAATCGGTTCGGGAGAGATCCCGATCCGGGGTTCGTTCGTAGGGAGTCATGTCCACCTACGCAGGAGCCGCCATGACCCCCAACCGCACCTCCCGTGCCCTTGCCGCCACGATCGCCTTCGGCGCGATCGCGATCGCCGGCTGCAGCAGTGACTCGAAGTCCGTCGCCACCACGACCGCCGCTGCGGTGACGACGGTTGCTGCGACCGCCGCGCCGACGACTGCAGCTGCCACACCGCCGGCCACCGAGGCACCGGCGGCCACGGACGCCGCCACGACCGTCGCTGCGTCCACTCCGGGTTCGGCTGCTGCCAGTGGAGCGACGATGTCGATCAAGGGCTTCAAGTTCAGCGACGTGACCGCGTCGGCCGGCCAGGAGATCACCGTCACGAACGACGACACCGCCCCGCACACCGTGACCGCCGACGACGGCAGCTTCAACGTCAAGGTCGCGCCCGGCACGTCGGCGACGTTCACCGTCCCCAAGGCCGGCACGTACGCGATCCACTGCACGGTGCACCCGAACATGAAGAGCTCGATCACCATCTCCTGACCTGACGAAGGTCAGACTGGCGGGACCATGAACACCCGCCTGATCCGCGCCGTGGCCGCTGCACTCCTCGTGTCCGGGATCGCGGTGTCCGGCTTCGCAGCCGAGGCGTCGCAGCCCGCCTGGGGCGCCGCGGCGACGTGCACGATCGGTGCGACGCTGCGCGAGGGATCGCGCGGCGCCGATGTCGTCTGCCTGGAGACGCAGCTGATCGCGCGCGGCCTCACCGGGGTCATCGGACCTGACGACTACTTCGGGCCGTCGACCACCCAGGCCGTGATCACCTTCCAGATCGTGCACGGGTTGGCGGCCGACGGAATCGTCGGTCCGCGCACACGGGCGTCGCTGGCCACGGTCAGCGCAGGCAGTGTCGCTCCGGGACCACCGGTTCCGGCGCACGTGCTCGAGACACGAACGATCGGCACATCGGTGCAGGGCCGACCGATCACCGCAGTGCGGATGGGCACGCCGGGTGGGCGCGTCGTGATGATCGTCGGCATCATCCACGGCGACGAGACCAAGGGTGCGCTCGTCACCGCGGCGCTGCGCACGATGGCAACACCCGCCGGGATCGACCTGTGGTTGATCGACAGCATGAACCCCGACGGCGTCGCGGCGAACACACGTGGCAACGCGAACGGAGTCGACCTCATCCGCAACTTCGACGTCGGCTGGAACTACATCCCGCGCAGCACGACCAACCACCAGTACAGCGGCGAGTTCCCCGAGGACCAGCCCGAGAGCCAGGCGATCGCGGCCTTCGTCACGGCGATCCAGCCGGCGGTCGGGATCTTCTACCACCAGGACGCGAACGTCGTCAGCGTGAACGGCACCCGGCGCCTGATCCCTACGGCGTACAGCAAGCTCGTCGATCAGGGGACCGGCTCGGTGCCGTGCAGCCAGCAGTGCACGGGCACCGCGGGCACGTACGTCAACCACACCGTCGCCGGGTCGACGACCTTCCTCGTCGAGCTGCCCGGCTCGGCGTCGGTCACCCCGGCGATGATCCGCCGGCACGCCGCTGCAGTGCTGGCCGTTGCCGTCCTCTGAACCCGCCGCCCGGGCAGCAAAGTGAACGGGAGGTGAACGGAGAGTGATCGGCCGCTGCGTGCTGCATGAACCCTTCGCGCGATCGTCCGACATGTGGAGTTCATCCATCTCGCGAAGGGCTAAGGTGCGCCCGACCACCAATCAGGGTCAGACCATCATCAAGGGGAGCCACGTGTTACAGAAGAACTACCTGAGAGGCATCGCGCTCACGTGCGCCGTGGCCTTCATGGCCGCGTCCTGTGGGAGCGATGCAAAGACGACGAGCACGTCGGCCGCCACCACGACGACCGCTGCCGCTGCCGAGACCACCGCTGCCGCCACCGAGACCACCGGCGCCAGCGAGACCACCGCCGCTGCCACCGAGACCACCGGAGCAACCGAGACCACCGGCGCCACCGAGACGACCGCAGGGTCGACGGAGACCACCGCCGG
>JAOBWQ010000415.1 GCA_025463425.1 Ilumatobacteraceae bacterium
CAAGACCCTCCGTATCCACCAGCGGACTTCTCGGTCGAGGACAACCTCGAGGATCTCCAGAAGATGGACAGCGAACACCGCAACAGGACCAGGTACACGTACACCGTGATGAACACCGATGAGAGCCAGGTCCTCGGCTGCATCTACCTCTTGTCGAACGACGACCGCATGTATCGGACAGCGGAGGTGTCCTCGCACGACGGCACCGACCTTTCCTCGGTCGACGCCACGGTGGCGTTCTGGGTTCGCGTCTCGACGTGGGAGAGCGGGTTCGAGAAAACCTTGCTCGACGCGGTGCTTGGTTGGCTGCGCGACGAGTGGCCGTTGGAGCGACCGGTCATCGTGACCAACGAAGCACTCGATCATCAGATCGCGACGATCGAGTCGCTGGGCCTGACCCGGCGTTTCGACTTCGACCGGGCTCAGGACATGTACACGTCCCACGCCTACGCCTGACGCTCACGTCACCGCGAGGAGCTGCGATCCACGTTCGGAGTTGTCGCCTTCTTGCGCTATCGCCTACGTGGGCTGACCGTCGCCCTTGAGGGTGTGACGGTAGAGAGGGTGCCTCAGTAGATCGCCAGCTGTGGTGTGGCCGGGGATGTATCCGACTTCTTCGAAGCCGAGGCCGAGCAGAACCGCGGGCAGATACGGGGTTCGGTCGGTGACGGAGCAGAACACATGCTCGACACCGAGTTCTTCGAGCCGAGCGGCAACTGCGACGTAGATCTCTCGGGACAGACCACGGCGGCGGTGGTCCGCGGCGAGCCACAGTCCGAAGAACGTCGAGGTGTGGATGCGTCCGCACAGCGGAGCCAGCGTCACAATTCCGATGACGCTCTCGTTCGAGGGGTCGAGGACCGTGAACAGGTGTGCGACGTGCCCGCCGCCGACGTGTTTCGCCGTGGCTCGCTGCGCCCGCCGAACCGACGAGGTCGATTGCATTGCTGTCACAGCCTCGGCGTCGATGATCGAGGCAATGTCGGCAGCGTCGAATCGGTTCGCCTGTCGAAGACAGATGCGTTCGGCCGTCACCAGGCCGAACGGGAGCGCCGACACCTGTGCCGACCCGATCGGGAGCTGAGCGGCCAGCCGACGTGCTCGCCGGCGCGTTCGCAACCGAGGACGCTGCACCACCTTCGCGTGCCTCAGGTAGTAGTTCACCTCGATCGGCGCGCCCTTGCCGCGACTGCGCGGAAAGTGACCGGCGAGCACGAAGCCGAGGGCCCCCAGATGGGCGCTCCCGACATCCGTCGCTGTCGGCACCTCGATCGCAATCCTGCGGATGCGTGATCCGATCCGGGACAGAAGGCCGGCCAACATCTCTGCGCCGAAGCCCTGATTCCGTTTCGCTGGGAGAACCCACATCACCAGGACGAGCGTTCCGCCCATGCTGCGGTCCCGTGTGGCCGACACGAATCCGACGGGATTTCCGACGGTGTCGCAGGCGACGAAGTGCAGGCGTTGCGACTGCAGCACGACATCGGCCTCGTCCCAGCCGTAGACGCGCCGGACCTCGCCGTCGATCGGCTCGATGTGATGCAAACGCTCGATCGTCGACAACCGACCGCGTGTGATCTCGAGTCGCTCCGTGTGCACAGCGGACGGGCGACGCCGCCGGAACGAAGAACGTGCACCTGAACCCATCCGAGAGTCATCGGCCAACGCTCAGTCGCGCATGAGTGTCCCGTCGCTCCCGGAACTGCCGCTCGCTGCCGCGCGCTCTCGAGATCCGAGATCGAACTCATGCGGGGCAGGACACCGGATTGATGCTGCCGTCGTAGTCGCCGCTGCAGAAGTACCTGGAACCCGAGAGCGCGCTGATGATCATCGAGCCCGTGATCGCGACCGGCGCGGTGAAGCCGCCACTCACGCTCCTGTTGTCGACGGAGTACGTGCCACCGAAGAGACGCGAGTCGCTGATCTGTGGCCATCCACCCTCGTTCCAGAGCGCATCGGCGCGGGTGCTCCCGGTGGCCGTCGCACCGACATCGACCATCCGGATGAAGACGTTGCTGCTTTCGACGATCGCGATCGCCAGCGACTCGGTGCTGGTCGACCCACCTGACGCAATCGCGGTGACGTGATCCATGGTGGGCACCGCCGAGCCGGAGACCCAGACGGCGTAGTTGCCCGGGCTTCCCTCCGCCGTGGCGTTCACGTTCTGCAGCTCCACGTGGCTGGAACCGCCCATCCAGATCGCGGTTGCGTACGTCCCGCCCCCGCTGTTGTCGATCGTCACGTCGCTGATCTGCGAGGTGACGGACGTGGCGCGCGTGGTCCCTGTCGCGCCTGATGTCCGGGGTGTCGCGGCGCCACCGCACGTGCACGTGATGAACGTGACGTCGGCTCCGGAGCCGTGGATGTCGACATCGTTCTTGACATCGATGCCCCCGGGTTCGGTGTAGGTGCCGGGTGCGATCTCGATCGTGTAGAGGTGCGTCGCGTCGTTGTCGGTGATGGATGCCAGCGCTGCAGCGACCGTCGTGAAATCGCCGCCTGATTTGGCGACCCAGATCACGTGGGACGGCTTCGGACCTGGCGCACCGGTATCGCCTTTGGGTCCGGGTGGGCCTTGCACACCCGTCGTCCCGGCACCAGCTGATTCCGGTTGGTAGTACCCGACGATGTCGACGGCGATGTCGACCGTTCCTGCGTTGTTGTAGAAGCTGACACGCCCGTCGCTCGACAATGGGACCGTGACGGCGTTCGGCGTCGGTGCCTGCCCGGCAACCCAGTTCAGGCTCGATGCAAGCGGCAGCGGTTGGTCACTCGGGAAGACCGTGAGGAACGACGACGCCGTCGGGTTCACGGCCACCACGTCCATCGACAGTGCGGTCGCACTCGGCGGGATCGAGCAGTTCCCGTTCGTCCCCGAGGCCTGTGTCGCGAAGGTCTCGGTCGCTGCGATCGGCGTCGACCTGATCCCCACCACGTTCGCCGGTCTGGTGTCCAACAGACGGCACGGCGTGATCGGAACGAACGACGACGCACTCGACGACCCCGATGCCGACGCTGCCAACAGACCACCCGAGGTCACCGCGAGCAACGACACCGCACCCATCACCAAACCTCGGTGCCGCCACCGACCAGCAGTGCTTCGAGAAGATCGCGGCAGGGGCGGGCGGATCAGACGCATGCAGCATTCGTACACCCTTGGCGACATCGCTCGAATCGGGGAAAACCCTCGACCGTGATGCTCGGCCGTCAGCGCCGATCGGTCTGACGTCGCCTTGCTCGTACTACCGCATTGGGGATGGCGTTGTCGATCAGAACGGCTGCGATGGCAGCGGCGGTGGCGAGGGTGTCGGCGTCGAGGACTCGGCTGCGGGCCGCGGCCCCGTCCAGGAGCAACGCGAGTTGCTCGCCGAGACGGTCGGGGTCGGTGGCACCGGCCTCGCGGGCGGTATCGGTGAGCCGGGCCGCAAACGCTTGCTTGTAGTCGCGGGCGTAGACGCGCGCAGGGTGGCCCGGGTCCGGCATTTCGACGGCCGCCGCGATGAACGGGCACAGCGGCGCATGCACGTCGAACGCGGCAAGGAGTCGTTCGCGGGGCGTGAGGTCGGCGCGGTCGAACACCCCGGGCAGGATGTCGGGATCGAACCGGCGGAGGTGTTCGGCGATCAGCTCGTCCTTGCCGGTGAAGTGCTGGTACAGCGTGCGCTTGGACACCCCGGCCACCGCACAGAGCTGGTCGATGCCGGTGCTGTTGATCCCTTGATCGCGGAACAGCTGTTGCGCAGTCGTGAGGATGCGCTCTCGTGCGCCCCTGCCGCGGCGCACGCCTTGCGGCCCCTTCTCCAACTCTGTCACACACCCAGCGTAGCCCGCTGGGTACCGATCGGTGTGCATAAGTTGCGCCCTGCTCGTTCGAGCGGTACGTTAACCACACGGGTCGGTGTATATAACGTCGGCGCGGCGAGCAGTTTGCTCGGCCATCCCAGCCCAGCACGACAGGAAGACCCCACGGCCAACTGGTCGACACACACCAAAGGAACACACCTCATGACCACCATCAGCATCATCGGCTCGGGAAACATGGCCGCCGCCATCGGCACCCGGGCGGCCAAGCACGGCCACACCATCGAACTCATGAGCCGCAACGCCGCCAAAGCTCGAGCGCTTGCCGACCAGATCGGCAGCGGAGCCACCGTCGGTACGTTCGGCGAACGGCCGGCGGGTGACATCGTCATCGTCGCCGTCCTGTTCGCCGGCGCGGCTGAAGTGGTCGCGCACTACGGCGACGCACTTGCCGGCAAGATCCTCGTCGACATCACCAACCCGTTCAACGCCGACGCCACCGGGCTCGTGACGACAGCGGGCAACTCGGTGTCCCAGCAGATCGCCGCCGCCGCCCCTAAGAGCGCTCAGGTCGTCAAGGCACTCAACTCGATCCTCGCCAACGTCATCGCCGAGGACAAGCCTCTGGACGCGTTCTTCGCCGGCGACAGCGACGACGCGAAAGCACGTGTCGCGGCGTTTCTCGAGAGCTTGGGCATGCGGTCGCTCGACGCAGGGCCGCTCGAGATGGCCCACGCCCTTGAATGGGCCGGCATCCTCCTGGTCGGCCTGGCACGCAACGGCGCCGGCTTCGACATCGCCCTGAGCGTCGACGTTCCCTGACTTGCGGACCGTCGGCGGCACGTGGTAAACACTGAACTGTATGGTTCAGTATGTGAGGGCACGCCTCGACACCTCTCTTGCCGCGTTGGCGGATTCCACGCGACGTGGTGTGCTCGAGCAACTCGGCCGCGAGGACGCTTCGATCACGGCTCTCGCCGATCGGTTCCACATGACCCTCACGGGCATGAAGAAGCACGTCGGCGTCCTCGAACAGGCGGGACTCGTCGTCACCGAGAAGGTTGGCCGCGTCCGGACCTGTCGGATCAGCGCTCGGCGTCTCGAGGAAGTTGCGACGTGGATCGAGGACTACCACCAACTCTGGGACGCGCGCTTCGGCGAGCTCGACCAGGTCATCGAAGAACTGCAACAGAAGGAGAAGTCAGATGGACGCCACCAGGCAAAGTGAGACCGCCTCGACGAGGAACGTGACGAACGTGGAACGGAGATCCGATCGCGAGGTCGCCGTGACGCGATGGTTCGACGCACCTGCGCGCCTCGTGTTCGAAGCGTGGTCGAGGCCCGACCTGTTCAAGCGGTGGTGGGCGCCGAAGTCGATGGGCATGACGCTGCACTCGTGCGAGATGGATGTGCGCACCGGCGGCAGGTATCGCCTCGGATTTGGCGATGGGATGGACTTCTTCGGGACATACCTCGAGGTGACACCGCCGTCGCGCATCGTCTGGACGAACGACGAGGGCGGAGAGAACGCCTCCATCACCACGGTCACCCTGACGGAGGAGAACGGCAAGACGTTGCTCGTCATGAGCGAGCTCTTTCCCTCGAAGGACGCGCTTGATGCCGACGGCGGCGGCGCAGCGGATGCGACCCACGAGACGTTCGGGCAACTGGACGAACTGCTCCTCGAGCTCGCCGCGGAGTAAGGACCCGCACGAGTGACGATCGCAGCACTCCTGACAGCGATCACGTTCGGGTTTCGGCACGGCATCGACTGGGACCACATCGCCGCGATCACCGACTTGACCGGGTCGCAACGCTCTATGCGGCGGGGCATGCGCTTGGCGAGCATGTACGCGGCCGGGCACGCACTGATGATCCTCACCCTCGGCGTCGCAGCGATCGTCCTCGCCGAACGCCTGCCGGACTCCGTCGACAGCGTGATGGAACGCGTCGTCGGTGTCACCCTGATCGGACTCGGCGCGTTCCTCGCTCTCGTCCTGATCCGCTCCCGCGGTCGGGCCACCGGCTCGCGATGGATGATGCTGCACGACGCAGTGCGACATCGACGCCGCCGAGGCGAACCGGCCGGGCATGCGCACGACAGCGGACATCACCACCGCGACGACATGAGCGGATCCCCGTACGGACTGCCGTCGGCGTTCGGAATCGGCATGATCCACGGCATCGGCGCGGAGACACCCACGCAGGTCGGCGTGTTCGCCGCTGCGGCCGCTGCCACTGGGCGGCTCTCGAGCCTCGGGATCCTTGTGTTCTTCATCGCCGGTCTGCTCGTGGCGAACACCGTCGTTGCCGGCTCGGCCGCGTACGGCGCCGGCCTCGTGCTCGACCGGCGCTGGATCCGGGTCGGGCTGTCGTCGTTGACCGCGATGTTCTCGATCCTCACAGGCGTCGTCTTCATCGCCGGGCACGCCTCCTGGCTGCCATCGATCCTCGGCGGCTGATCTTGCCTGGAGGCGCGGCGAGCGACCGCGCTAGCTCTTCTTCAGTTCTTCGGCGAGCATGACAACGATTCCGCTGGGGCCGCGGAGATAGGTGAGCTTGTAGATGTCGCCGTAGGTCGCCACGCCTCGAAGCGGCCGGCAGCCGTGCCGCGCAGCCATCTCCAAGGCCTGCTCGATGTCGTCGACCGAGAATGCCACCCGGTGCATACCGATGTCGTTCGGTTGGGTGTCCTCCGTCTGGTTCGGCTCGGGGTGGATGTACTCGAAGAGTTCGAGGCGACCGTTGCCATCTGGCGTTTGGAGCATGGCGATGTGCGCGTGGTTGCCGTCGAGGCCGACGGCCGTATCGGTCCACTCTCCGCTGACCGTGTCACGGCCGACGAGCGTGAGCCCGAGGTCGACGAAGAAAGCGATGGCCGCCTCGAGGTCACGAACCGCGATGCCGATGTTCTCCAGCTTGATGGGCATGCGTCGCAGGCTACAAACATCCCGGGACTCGCTTCGCGGACGCGATGCTGGTTCCATGGTGGTCAACCGGTGGTGTACTTGCCCGCGATGTCACGGTCAGTAGCCGGAGCCCTGCGGGCCGGTGACGGTCACGTTCAACGCGACTGCTGCAGCGTTCGCCGTCAGCGAGGGCGACGACGTGTCGCGAGGTGGGACACGATGCGCCAACCATCAGCATCCCTGCGGACGATGTCGGTGTAGTCGGCGGATCCGACGCGCCCGCTGCGGCCAGGGCCGAGCACCTTGAAGAACAGCCGAACGGTCTCGCCATCGACGATGGTCTCGACGTTGGTCACGTGGTGCGCGACGGGATGGCTGGAGCTCGCAGCCAACATCGCCGTGATCGTCTCCAGCCCGGTGAGCCGTACGTCAGAGCTGCCGAACCCGCTCACTTCGAAGGTGGCGTCGACGGAGAACACGGTGGACAGCCGGGTCCAATCTCGTGCGTCGATCACGTTTCCGTATCGTGCAGCGAGCTCGTGCAGGTCGAGTCGATCCGCGACCGTCAGCCCGAGGGGTGGGGACCCGATGGGGTCGCTCATGTGTACGCCCTCTCGTCTGTGCGGGGAGCGGTGGCGTCGCCGGCCGCTTCGCAACGTGTGCTGATCCGGTGAAGACGGCGCCGCTTGCCCGGCTCGTCGCTGTATTCGGTGCGTGTCGCGCAGTGCATCACCGAAAGGTTGTCCCACATCAGGATCGAGCCCTGCTCGGCCGTGGCTCGTTGGCGGAACTCGGGCCGCAGCGCATGCCGCTTCAGCCGGATCAATAGGTCGATGCCTTCGTCATCGTCGAGGCCGACGATCCCGGCCGCCGTCCCGGAGATCCCGTACAGCGCAGACCTGCCCGTGGTCGGGTGTCGTCTCACGAGCGGGTGACGTACCTCGGTGACGACCGTGCCCACTGGGCGCGACCCGCCTCGCCGCTCGCCCTCGAAGGCAACGCGACCGCCGAGTGGATCGTGACGCACGACCAGCCCGTCGATGCGCGCCTTCGTTGCCTCGTCCAACGCCTCGTAGGCGGACGTCAGATCGGCGAAGAGCGTCTCGTTCCCGATCACCGGCGACTCGACCGCGAGCAGCATCGTGACGGCGGCGGGCACGGTCTCGTACGAGCTGTCCTGGTGCCAGTGCATCGCGCCGTCCCTCAGCACCGCAGAGGTCGTCGGCGAGTTGTGGATCTCGATCACCTCGGGCAGCTCCGCGTTCCTGCTGCGCGGGTCGAAGAACATGATCGGCTCACCGAAGTGGTGCCCGAAGCGGGCGTATTCGCGCAGTGTTGGCGACACCTCGCGCACGACCAGGATCCGATGCGCGGCGAGGGCGGCGGCGAGGAACAGCGCGGTGTCAACGTCGCCCAGATCGCGACCGACGCCATCGACGAAGGCTCCACAAGGACCCGGCATCAGCTCGAGTGTCGGCATGAACACCTCACGGTTCCATCGTCGGCGTGCACGTGTCTCTCCCCGACCGCAGGATCACCCCGGAACGCCGGCCCGTATAGGCGCCGTCTGCTGCGATTTCGACGCCGTTGCAGACGACGTGGTCGATGCCGATCGCATCCGCATAGAGCCGCCCGGCGCCGCCGGGCAGGTCGAACCTTGTCGCCACCGGTCCAGAGCCCACGGTGGCGGCGTCGAAGATGAGCACGTCGGCTTTGGCACCGACGCGGATCGTGCCGCGATCACACAGTCCATAGAGCCGAGCCGGCGCGCTCGTCAACATCTGGACAGCTCGTTCGAGCGGCAGCAGACGATGCTCGCGCACAGCCTCCTGCAGGAAGCCTGTCGAGTACCGGAACGTGGCCAGCATGTCAAGATGCGCACCCGCATCCGATGCTCCGATCATGGCACGAGGGTCCTCCCACACCCTGAGTCGCGCATCCCAGTCGGCTTGGCTCGGCGCGCGGGACGGCCGCGTGAACGTGGTGCGCATCTCGTCCGCGATCGCGACGTCGATCAGCGCGTCGAACGGATCACGACCGAGCACCTCGGCGACATCGCCGACGCGCATGCCGGCGAAGCTCGCTGTGTCCGGCGCGAACGTCTCGACCAGCACCAGATCCGCCCACTTCGTCAGGTGGCGCATGTTCACGGTGGACTCCGCAGACTCTCGGAACGCGCGCCGTCGATCGACATCGGAGAACGCGCGGAGCTTGTCGTCGGTCGTGGCGTTCATGACCTCCGACCAGCCGTTGAACAGCTCGAGCACGAAGCCCGCACGGAGTGAGAAGCGGGCGCGCATGTCGACCGGCATCGTCAGGCCGATCACCTTCGCGCCAACGGCCGCCGCGGCATCGCCCACGGCGAGCTTGTCGAGGCACGATTCGAGGTTGCCGGCCGTCGGACTGATCACATTCCAGTTCAACGGGCGCTGCGCTGCGAGCGACATCGCCACCATCAGGTCGGCTACTTCAGCCTCGAACGGGCCGAGCTCGGTGGCACCACGAGGGAGGAGCTCGAGCGATGTTCCCTCGAACTCGCCGCAGACTCGAGCGAGCGTGACGAGCTCGTTCCGATCAGCGAACCGCGAGGGGACGGCGTTGCCGTCGGCGTCGTTGTGGGTGTCCGATGTCGTCGTCGAGAACCCGATCCCGCCGGCTCCCAGCCCGGCCCGCAACAAGTCGCACATCCGCTCCAGCTCGTCCTTCGTCGCGGCACGCTCGTTCGCCGCCGGCCCCATCGCAACGCGTCGGATCGCCGAGTGGCCGACCATGAAACCGGCGTTGATCGCCAACCGGCCGTCGAGCGCATCGAGGTACTCAGCGGTGCTCCGCCAGTCCCACGGCACCCCTTCGCGCAGCGAATCGAGGGGCATCCCTTCGACCTTGGCCAGCATTGGCATCAGGTAGTCGCCGGCCGCGGCGTCCAAGGGAGCGATCGTGAAGCCGCAGTTGCCAGAGAACACCGAGGTGACGCCGTGGAGTGGAGACGGGCTGAGATCGCGATCCCAGAAGGCCTGGGCATCGAGGTGAGTGTGCACGTCGACGAAGCCCGGGGACACGATGCGGCCATCGGCGTCGATGACGTGGGCGGCCGACTCGTCGACGTCGCCGAGCGCGACGATGGCGCTGTCGATGATGCCGACGTCTGCGGGCCGTGGCTTGCTGCCGGTTCCGTCGACGACGATGCCATTGCGGATGATGAGGTCGAGCATGGGGTCTCCCGTCGGTTACGCAGTGATTCCGAAGCGACTCAGGCCGTAGCATTCGATCGCGTTGCCTCGGGCGAGGAGGTAGGTCTCGTGGTCGTCGAGGCCCGCTTCATCGACGAGGCGCTGCAGCACCGCCTTGGAGTTCGGCCAGGTGGAGTCGCCGTGGGGGTAGTCGGTTTCGAACATGATCTGCTCGATGCCGATGCGGTCGCGGATCTGCAGGCCGATGACGTCGTCGAACACACAGCCGTAGATGCGACCCGGGATGGAGCTGCTCGGCGGCCTCGTGAGGCGGTCGTCGAGGTCCCCGTACCGGGGGCGTTCGTGCCACACGCTGTCGAGCCGCTCGACGATGAACGGGATCCAGCCGACCTGGCCCTCGCTCAACGCCATCCGCAGCCGCGCGAATCGTTCCATCACGCCGCTGGTCAGCCAGTCGGCAAGGGCGTGGGAGGCTCCCTGGTAGGTGAGCGCCAACGAGACAGCTCGCGGCGCGTCGATCGATGTCATCGGGAACGTGGACGATGAGCCGATGTGCAGGTTGACGACCGTCTCGGTGTCTTCGCACGCGGCGAAGAACGGGTCCCAGTGTGTGGTGTGGATGCTCGGCAGGCGCAGGCGGGTCGGGTTCTCCGAGAACGCGACCGCGAAGGAACCCTTCGCGGCGCAGCGGCGAACCTCCGCGGCGGCAAGCACGGGATCCCACAGCGGCACCAGGGTCAACGGGATCAGCCGGCCAGCACCGTCGCCCCCGCACCACTCATCGATCATCCAGTCGTTGTAGGTCTGCACGCACGCCAGACCGAGGTCACGATCGGGTTGCTCGAGGAAGGTCTGCCCGCAAAAGCGCGGAAACGTGGGAAACGCGAGTGACGCCTCTGTGTGGTTCACGTCCAGGTCCGCCAACCGATCTGCCTGCCGCCAGCATCCAGGGCGCATCTCGTCGTACGTCATCGGATGCCAGTCGCCCCCGAGCTGATCCAGATCCATGCCGGCGGCGGCGAACCCGGGGATGATCGACATCTCGTATCCCTCGAACCGCCAGACATCGGCCCAGTCCGCGGTGTCGTCGAGTTCGAACCCGCCGCGAGCACCGACGCCGTATCGACCACGAACCCGTTCGAGTCGAGGCGCACGGTCGCGCAGGTGGCCGGGAAGCCCGGCCGTCCAGAGGTCCGCCGGTTCGAGGACGTGATCGTCGACCGAGATGATCAGGGGAAGATCCATTGGAACGAGTAAGACACGTTTCTTATTCCATGTCAAGGGATACGGTTGCTGCGTGCCTCCCAGCCGACCGAGCAGTCCTCGTCCCAGCAGTTCCGGTTCGAGCAGTTCCGTTTCCGCTCCACCGGAACCACCGACGGCAACCCGCGCCCTGCTCTTGGACGTGGCCGAGCGGATGTTCGCCCAGCGCGGCATCAACGGGGTGTCGATGCGCGAGATCGGCTTGGCCGCCAACCAGCGCAACAACGGCGCGACGCAGTACCACTTCGGCGACAAGGCCGGCCTGATCCGGGCGGTCTTCGAACGTCGCGCCGCGACCGTGAACGACCGTCGGCTCCTGCTGCTGGCCGAGCAGTCGGCAACCGGGCGCGACACGGTGCACTCCCTCGTCCGGGCCTACGTGACACCCCTGTCGGAGCAGGTCGCGCTCGGCACCTGGTACGTGCCCTTCCTGGCTCGGTTGCAGGCCGAGCACCAGCGCGACGAGCTGCTGGAGCGGGTCGGTGATCCCCTCAACACCGGCTACTCGATCGTCCGCAAGCGACTGCGCACCGACCACCTCGCCGACGTGGACGCACCCAGGTTCGCGATCCGGTGGAGGATCGCGTTGAACCTTGCGATCGACGCCCTGGCCGATCACCAGACGTCCACGTCGGCTCGCCGCCCATCGTTGCAGCTGTTCACGGAGGAGTTGATCGAGAGCATCACGGCGCTGCTGGGCCGATCGTCGGGCCGAGGCTGAGCGGTGGGCCGGCGATCAGTCAC
The DNA here is from genome assembly GCA_025463425.1 of Ilumatobacteraceae bacterium. Classification (GTDB taxonomy): domain Bacteria; phylum Actinomycetota; class Acidimicrobiia; order Acidimicrobiales; family Ilumatobacteraceae; genus WLMZ01. The sequence goes on from JAOBWQ010000415.1 coordinate 11,909, forward strand.
CCTGCGCGTCGAGCCACTCCTGGAACCCGGCGAAGTGAGCAGCCCCATCGCGCAGCACGAAGATGCCCTGCGCCTCGGCCAGCAACGCACCCGAGGAGGCCAGCACCAGCTCTCCCGCGATGTGCCACTTCCGTGCTTCGCGGTTGGCGACCCACGCCCTGGCCAGCAGCGCCCGCTCCACCGGCACCGGTCGGACGAAGCGCACGGTGAGCGTGCCCGTCACGCTCAGCTGGCCGTGGAGGAGCGGCACATGGCCGAGGACCTCGTCGAGGACACCGGCTGTCCACCCACCGTGGGCCACACCTGGGCCGCCCTCGTGACCGACAGGGCAGGTGATGTCGAACCGGGCGACGCCATGCTCGTCGAGCCGTTCCGTCGTGAGGCCCAACCGGCATTGGTCCACCTTGCGGCACGCGCCGCACAGAGCAACGCCGCCGTCGGTTCGCGGCGGTTGTTGGAAGTCGCCGCCGGCCCAATCCTCGGTGCTCATGTCGCCCTCGAGTGCGCCGATGTCACGACCGGGCGAGGTTCGCGGGGCAGGCCGAGCACCACCTCGGCGAGGATGTTGCGCTGCACCTCCGACGTGCCCGCGTAGATGGTGCCCGCCACCGCGTTGTAGGTGGTGCCGAGCCAGGAGCCCGTCGTGTTCGGCGCGCCGGGATCGTCGGCTCGGAAGGCCCGCAATGGTCCACGGCCCGTGCTGACCATGGCGTCGGCCCCGAGCACGTCGAGGGCGAGCATCGTCGCTCGCTGGTGGTACTCGCTCCAGTAGAGCTTGGAGATCGACGCCTCCGGACCGAGGCAGCCCGTGGTGAGCACGCCAGTGAGGATGCGGAGTCCGACGTAGCGCATCACCTCGCACCGCGCGTACAGATCGGCGAGCCGATCGCGGAACACCGGGTCGTCGGCTCGGCCACGTTCGCGGGCCAGGTCGAGCAGCCGATCGAGCTCGGCGCGGAACAGAATCGGGTTGATGGCCGCTTCCTCACCGCGTTCGAGCCCGAGCAGCGTCGCGGCCACGGACCAGCCACCGTTGATCTCGCCCACGACGTGATCCGCAGGCGTCGTCGCCCCGGAGAGGAAGACCTCGTTGAACTCGCTCTCGCCCGACATCGCAACGATCGGCCGCACGTCGACGCCGGGTTGATCCATGTCGATGAGCAAGAACGTGATCCCGTGGTTCTTCGGTGCGTTGACGTCCGTGCGTGCGAGCAGGAACATCCGGTTCGCCTCACGCGCCCTGGACGTCCACACCTTCTGACCATCGATCACCCAGCGGTTGCCGTCGAGCACCGCCCTGGTCGTCAACGAGGCGAGGTCCGATCCCGACCCGGGTTCGGAGAAGCCTTGGCACCACCGGTCCGCACCGCTGAGGATCCGCGGCATCAACTCTCGCTTCTGCTCCTCGGTGCCCCAGCGCAACAGCGTCCCACCGAGCATCTTGATGCCGAAGGTGTCGTTGGGGCCCATCGCCGGCACGCCGGCCCGCGCCAACTCCTCGACGAGGACCACCTGCTCGGACTTGGAGAGGCCGGCCCCGCCGTACTCCTTCGGCCACGACACGCCGAGGAACCCGTTCGCGGCCATCGTCGACCGCCATGACGCGACGAAGTCATCAGCCTCGGCGCGGTCGGTGATCGCACCGATGCCTTTCCATCCGGGCGGAAGCTCGGTGTCGAGGAACGCGCGGACGCGCTGGCGGAACGCCGTCGCAGCGGCCCCGTGTCGAGGATCCATCGAATGCAGCTCGCTCAGCCGGAGGCCAGGTTCGGACAGGGGGCTCAGCCGACTGGCGGGCTGGACACGTGCGGGAACAGCTCGGTGAAGGCACCCGTGGTGATCCGCGTCCGCACCTCCGGTGACACATCGTCGAACAGCTCGTGCAGTGTCTTCTGAGTGTGGCCGTAGGTGCCCTCGAGATGTGGGTAGTCGCTGCCGAACATGACGTTGGCGTAGCCCATCGCCGACATCGCCGCCGGCGCAGTCTCGTCGTGCTGGAAGCTGGCATAGACGTTGGAGTAGAGGTACTCCTTCGGCAGGCGCTGCAGCTGTGGGCGCACGAACATCCCGTGCTGGCGATAGGCCTCGTTCATCCGGTCGCCGATGAACGGAACCCAACTCGCCCCGCCCTCGGAGATCAGCACCTTGAGGTCTGGGTGACGCTCGAACACGCCGGCAGCAACCAGCTTCATCGCCGCGTACTGCCCGCCGTAGGTGGTCTGGACGTAGTTGAGGATGGCGCCGCCAGGGCCCCGGAACGCGGCCGCCTGGTCGCCTCCGTCCGTGCCGATGTGAAAGCCGACCACCATGCCGGTCTCCGCTGCAGCGGCCCACAACGGCTCCCAGGAGATGTCGTTGTAGTCGCGCGTCCCTTCGGGGTTGCCGGTCGGCAAGCTGATGAGATGCAGGCCGATCTCCGCCGCGTGCACGCATTCGGCAACCGCGTCCTGCACCTCGAGCATCGGCATCAGCGCGGCAGGGACGAGGCGGTCCGGAGCGATCGACTGGATCTCGCTGGCCAACCACTCGTTCTCGGCGCGTGCTGCCTCGCGGATCAGCTGGGGGTCCTCGATGAGCGAGCACCACAGCCCGATCGACTGGTACATCACCTCACCCCAGATGCCCTCTTGGTCGAGGTCGGCGATGCGCAGGTGGACATCGCGTGCGCCAGGCGGCCGATGGGACATCTCCGCGATCGTCTCACCGGTGGAACCCCTGCTCGTGAAGATCTTCGGCACCTTGCGGGTGAAGCTCTTGCCGTCGACCGTGACGAGCTCTTCGTCGTCGGAGATCATCTCGGTGCGCGGCATGCGGTCCGCTTGCGCGGGCGACATGATCTGATGCCACAGGTCCGCGGGCTCGAGGAAGTGGGAATCGCCCGAATGGGCCCAGATCTTGTCGCTCATGTGGCGAGCGTAACTCGATGGGTGAGATGAGTACACCCCACTGAACGAGAACGCCGTTCACCGTCAAAACGGTCCGCGAAGCTGACGGCAGTTCCGGGGCTTTCGCATCCGCCGCGGTTCCTATATAGTTCAATCCATACACTGAATTATCCTTGGGGGAACCAGTGACAGGAACCTGTGCGGCGTTGAACGTGCTCGAGATCGGATCGGGAAGTGTCGCTGCTTCCATCGCGGGAATGGTTCTGGCCGACGCCGGAGCGCGGGTGATCAAGGTCGAGCATCCTGAGGGCGATCGGCTGCGCATCGTGAACCCGAGCGGGTTCATGGTTTGGAACCGCGGCAAGGAGAGCATCGTCGCGGACCTGCACACCGCCGACGGTCAGGCCCAGCTGCGCGAGCTGGCCGCCGCAGCCGACGTCGTCATCTCGGGCCTCGCGCCTGGCACGGCCGAGCGCTGGGGCATCGGGGCCGACGTGTTGCGTGCGGCGAACCCAAAGCTGGTGCACTGTTCGATCACCGCATTCGGGCGTGTGGGACCGTACGCCGACATCAAAGGCTACGACTCGCTGGTGGCCGCGAAGAGCGGACTGTGGGCCAGGGGTGCGTACGGCCACCGAACGGGACCCATCGTGTACCCGGTTCCGTGGGCAAGCTTCGGCGCGGCGATGCAATCGGTCGCGGGCATCATCGGCGCCCTCCTGGTACGCGAACGGACCGGCCGCGGCCAGTCGCTGGACGCGACGCTGTTCGCGGGCCTCGACCCACTCGACTACTTCGTCGCCACCATCGCCCAATTGATGGCCAAGCAGGGCAACACGCCGACTGCCGATGCCCGGTCGGCCACCGCCGCGAGCCGATACGGCGTGCTCGTGGTCACCCGCGACGGACGGTTCATCCAGACGTCCACGCTGCTCCCCCACCAGGGCAGGGCATTGGTCGAGATCGCCGGCCTCGGCCACGTGCTCGACGAGCCACGGTTCAAGCGCCTCCCCATGTTCGACAACCCCGACGATGCCCAGGCATTCGAGGACCTGCTGATCGAAGCCTTCCGCGAGGACGATCTCGACCACTGGCTCCCGCTCCTCCTCGCCAGTCCCGATGTGGCCTTCGAGGTTGCCGTCACATCAGAGGAAGGGCTCGACCATCCGCAGTTCATCCACAACGGCGATGTCGTCACGATCACCGATCCCGTCGCCGGCCCGGTTCGCCAGGTCGGGCCGATCTGCCACCCGGCTGATCGCCCGATCGACCTCGTCCGCTCAGCGCCTGCGCTCGGCGACAACGCCGGCGCGTTCGATCCCGGCGCGACCCCGACCGGTGGGCAACCTGCCCCGACCCATCCGTTGAGCGGCATCACCATCGTCGAGTTCGGCTACTTCTACGCAATGCCCTACGGCGTCGCGATGGCCGCTTCGCTCGGCGCCAGGGTGATCAAGATCGAGGACGCCAGCGGCGATCCTCACCGCATGTCGTTCGGCCAGGACGTGGCCTCGAACAAGACGACCGCCGGCAAGGAGAGCCTCTCGCTCGATCTGCGCACACCCGAGGGACGGGCGATCGCCCAACGTGTTGTTGCCGAGGCCGACGTCTTCATCACCGGCTTCCGCAGCGGTGTGCCCGACAAGCTGGGGCTCGGATACGACGAGCTCCACGCGATCAATCCGCGCCTGGTCTACATCCACGCGAGTGGCTACGGGACCGACGGGCCCTACGCCCTCCGGGCCCTCTACGCACAGGCCGCGCAGGCTGTCGCAGGCAGCTTCGGCCGCCAGGTCGGGTACTGGTCCGATCCCGCGATGAACCTCGACATGAGCGTTCCCGAGCTGCAGGCCGTGGTGATCCCCCGGCTCGGCCAGGTCGTGGACGGCGATTCGAACGCAGCGCTCATCGTGCTGGCTTCGTTGGCGCTCGCGATCTACGACCAGAAGCGCAACGGAGGGGGGCAGTTCATCCGCACCTCGATGATCTCCGGCAACGCCTGGTGCTACTCGGACGATTTCTGCACGTACGAGGGAAAGCCCTCGGTGCCCCTCTGTGACGACGAGTACTACGGCACCGCCGCCCTCGATCGCGTCTATCCCGCCGCTGACGGGACGTGGGTGTGCCTCGTGGTGCGCACCGAGGCGGAGTTCGCCGCGCTCGCCGGCGTGCTCGAGCGGCCAGATCTCGCCACCGATCCTCTCTTCGCGGATCGCGACGCGCGTGCTGCCAATGACGACGCTCTGGTCAAGACGCTCGGGTCATGCTTCGCAACGCGCACCGCGCCGGTGTGGGAGTCGATGTGCACGCCGGCCCGGGTGGGGTGCGTCGCCGTCAACATGAATGGCCACCCCATGTTCACCAGCTTCGATCCGGGACTGCGCGAGTCGGGATTGACCGTCGCGTTCCAACATCCGATCTTCGGAGAGCTGGTGCGGGCCGCGCCGCCCGTGACGTTCTCGGAGACGCCGGGGAGGGTCGCCCCGCCCTGCGTTCGCGGTCAGCACAACCGCAGCATCCTCGCCGAGATCGGATGCGACGATGCCGAGATCGCCGCGCTCGAGGCAGCCGGAGCGGTGATCCCGGCGACGGTTCAGCTCGTCGGGTAGATCCCGCCGGGCCCGGCATTGGGCATTGCCTGGGCGAGCAGGTTGCGCATCACTGCGTCGACATCAGCCGGCTCGTCAACCGGTGGAGCTGACGGACCGCGGTGCCAGCCCTGGGCGACAGCCCACACCCGCCCGGAGACCTGGAAGACGCGTCCGGTGATCCCCGCAGACTGCGGTGACGCCAACCAGCTGGTGAGCACCGCGACCCAGCGCGGATCGACCTTGGCTTGCTCGGCCGCGTCGCCGTCGGTGAGCGCGAGGCCCTCCGTCATCCGGGTCAGCGCGACCGGGGAGATGGCGTTGACCATGACGCCGTAGCGCTCCAGCTCCATCGCGGCGATGATCGTCAGACCGGCGAGACCCGCCTTGGCCGCGCCGTAGTTCGCTTGCCCCGGCGTACCGAACAGTCCCGAGCCCGACGTGGTGTTGATGATGCGCGCATCGTTGGCGTGTCCGGCCTTGCTGCGCTCTCGCCAATAGGTGGCCGCCCAGCGGCTGCACCCGAATGCTCCCTTGAGGTGCACCCGGATCACCGAGTCCCAGTCGTCCTCGGTCATGTTGACCAACACCCGGTCGCGCAGGATGCCGGCGTTGTTGATCAGCACGTGCAGATCTCCGAAGGTCTCGACGGCTTGGTTGACCAGCTCCTGTGCGCCCTGCCAGCTGGAGATGTCACTCGTGTTCGCGACCGCCCGTCCCCCGAGGGCGTGGATCTCGTCGACCACCGCCTGCGCGGCACCGATCGACCCTCCGGTCCCGTCCAACGTCGCGCCGATGTCGTTGACCACCACAGACGCGCCCTGCTCGGCGAGCACGAGCGCGTGCTGGCGGCCGATGCCCCCACCGGCCCCCGTCACGATGCAGACGCGGTTCTCGCAAATGTGTGTATTCATCTTACTGATTATACGTGATCGACACCCGACAGCTCAATGGTCAGCCCGGCAACATCGATGTCACGATGGCCTCCGCAACCAGACGGTCCGACTCGTCGCGCACGCGGACCTCAGCGACCTGGATCCGCCGGCCTGGTTTGATGCAGACACCCGTCGCGGTCAGGTCAGTGGTGGCCGTGGCGAGGTAGCTGATGTTCAGCGAGACGGTGGCGATGAACCCCAACGCCTCCATTGCGGCCAGCGACGCTGCCGTGCCGCACGTGTCAGCGAGCGCGGCAACGACGCCGCCGTGCAATCCATCGGTCGAGTTGCACAACTGCTGCGCGTGGGGGAGCACCATCACCACCGACTGATCCGTCCAGCTGATCACCCGCAGCCTGCAGAGCGCATTGAAGGACACGCTGGTCTCGAAGTGACGAGCCTGCTTCTCCCACCGAGTTGCACGACTCGTCGCTGTCTCGCCCGCTTCCTCAATCATTGAACTCATGATACTCTTCTTTGGAACAGCACACCGCCAAGGACCGCGAGGAACTGCACGGAATGGATTCGATTGCCTTCAGGGTTCCCAAGACCGCCGAGCTGGTCGCCCATCGGCTCCGCCGCCAGATCATCAGCGGCGAGCTGTCCGAAGGTGATGTCTTGCCATCGGAGGCGGCGTTGACCGAGCAGTTCGGGATCTCCCGGCCGACGCTTCGCGAGGCCTTTCGCGTGCTCGAGGCCGAGCAGCTGATCAGCGTCCGCCGGGGCGCACACGGCGGCGCCCATGTGCATGCGCCGAACCCCGACGTCGCAGCCCGCTACGCCGGCCTGGTGCTCGAGCACCAGGGCATCAGCCTGGCGGACGTCTACGCAGCCCGAGTCATGCTCGAGAGCCCGTGCGCCGCCCAGTTGGCCCGGCGCCGTACGGCCGATGACCTCGCTCAGCTCTGGCACAGCGTCGAGGACGGGGAGGCGTTCGCCGGCGACAGACATCGCCTGATCCGCCACCACACCGAGTTCCATGCTCTCGTCGTGCGCTTGGCCGGCAACCACACCGTCGTCCTGCTCAGCTCGATGCTCCGTCACATCATCGACACCGCCAACGTTCGCCGGGTCGAACACGACGCACGAGGACCGGCCACCGATCATGCCTTCGAACACGGCGGGCGCGCTCACCGTCGACTGGTCACCTACATCGACGAACGCGATGACGTGCGCGCCGGGGCGCTCTGGGCGAAGCACCTCGCCGAAGCCAATGACTTCCTGCTCGACCTGCCGACCGCGACGACGATCCTCGACCTGCTCGATTGACGTACGCAGCCCGATCGGGCGCTCACGGCTCCTTGGGGAGGCCGAGAACGCGTTCGGCAAGGATGTTGCGCATCACCTCGTCGGTGCCGCCGGCGACTCGCATCCCGGGCACGGTGAGGATCAGGTCTCCCCATGCGTAGGTGCCCCATTCGCCGGTGTCCGCAACCGCTGATGGCCCGAGCATCTCGCCGGCCACCTGGGCGACCAAGCGGAGGGCCTCGGTGTTGGCCAACTTGAACACGGATTCGGCGGGCCCAGGCGGCAGACCGGCCTTGCGTCGCCCATCGGCGGCGAGCGCCTGGTAGCGGATGCACGCCGCGTTGGTGATGATCCGTGCGAGCTGTTGGCGGATCACCGGATCGTCGCCTCGAAGTCCCGGCATCGACGCCATCATCCGCAGCCGCTCGACGGCACGCCCGAGGCCGAACGCGTCGCCGGTGCCGAGCGCGCGCTCGTTCATCAGCACCGAGATCGCAACGCCCCAGCCGGCGTCGACGGCGCCGAGCCGGTACGAGTCCGGGAGGCGCACGTCGTCGAAGAAGACCTCGTTGAACTCCGTGCCGCCGGTCATCATCGTCAGGGGGCGAACATCGATGCCCGTCAACGACATCGGGATCGCGAACGCCGTGATGCCCTGGTGCTTCGGCGCGTCGACATTGCTCCTGGCGAGCAACAGCCCGACATCCGCGTGATGTGCCTCGGACGTCCACACCTTCTGGCCGTTGATGACCCACTCATCGCCGTCGCGGACCGCTCGAGTGGACAGGCCGGCGACATCCGAGCCCGCGCCCGGCTCGCTGAACAACTGACACCCGATGAGATCACCGCGGTGCATCGCAGTCACATACTTCCGGACGATCTGCGGCTGGCCGTGCTGGAGGATCGCCGGGGCCACCATCCCGAGGCTGATCGTGTACACGTTCGTGGATGGCACGGCATATGCCGCGCGCAGCTCTCCGTAACGGCGGAGGTGATCCGCCGTGCGCCCGCCTCCGCCGAGCTCGGTCGGCCCGGTGATCCAGCCGTATCCGGCGTCGAACTCGAGCCGCTTCCACCAGCGCGCCCGTTCGATGCGGTCGTGCTCCGCAGCCGGGGAACGTTTCGCGTACGACGACATCGTGTCGTCGCCGACGCCCCACGCTGCGGTGGCGGGTGCTGTCCGCGGGACGTGAGCCTCGAGGAACTCGCGTGCCTGATCCTCGAACGAGTCCAGCTCGCGGTCGAGGTCGAGGTCGAGAGATGGGTCACCTGGTGTGCCGACTTCGGTCGCGGTCATGAGTTGGTCCTCAGTAGGTGGTCAGGCCCATGGACTTGGCCACGGCGTTTCTCTGGATCTGACTGGTGCCGCCGGAGATCGTCGCGACGATGGATTCACGCCAGCGGAAGCTCATCACGCTCTCGGTCGCGAAGCCGTGTCCGGCCAGCACCTGCATCCCGAGACGCGCTGCGGCGACGTAGGTCTCCGAGCACTTGAGCTTGGCCATCGCCGCTTCACGGGTGCACGGCTGCCCCGCACTGATCATCCACGCCGCTCGATATGCCAGCAGTCGCGCCGCGTCGATCTCGGTCTGGAGGTCGGCCATCGGATGGGCCAGTGCCTGGAACGTCCCGATCGGCCGATCGAACTGGCTGCGCTGCTTCGAGTAAGCGAGCATCTCGTCCATCGTCGACTGCGCGACGCCGGTGTACGCCGCGGCCATGACCGTCTTCTCCATGTCGAGCCCGGACATCAGCAGCGAGAAGGCCCCGTGGATCGGACCGATGAGGTTCTCCTTCGGCACCGACACGTTGTCGAAGAACACCTCGTTGGTGCCGAGCAGGTGGCGGGCCAGTGTCGGAGTGCGACGGATCTGGACACCTTCGAGATCGTTCGGGATCAGCAGCAGGCTGATCCCTCGATGCTTGGGCGCTGCGGGATCGGTGCGCACATAGGCGGCGATCAGCGCGCCCGGAAGCCCGGCGCCGGTGCACCAGGCCTTCTGCCCGTTGACCACGAAATGATCGCCTTCGTCGGTGGCCGCACAGCGCAGGGCTGCAGCGTCGGAGCCGGCGTCGGGCTCGGAGATCGCAACCGCGATCCGGTACTCGCCCTCGAGCAGCCCGGGCTTGAAGCGCTCGCGCTGCTCATCGTTGCCGTACCGGTGGATGGTCAGCCCGGGGATGAACGTGCCCACGTAGGCCATGGCCACGTCGAGGCTGGCCCGGGCCAACGCTTCGGCGATCAAGCAGATCTCCAACGGCGATCCGCCCCCACCGCCCCACGTCTCCGGATACGGCAGCGCGAACCAACCCATCTCGGCCATCCGCTTCCACAGCGGCCATGGGAAGTGGTCCGTCTCGTCCCATTCCTTGGCGAGCTCCGGAGGGCAATGCTTGTCGACGAACGCGCGAGCTGTGTCCTGCAGCAACGTCTGTTCCTCGCTCAACGCGAACTGCATCCGAGGCCCCCGGTCCAAATAATTAGGTAAACTCTTTTAACGGATTACACTCTACAGCCGACACCATCACCGGGAGCAAGATGAACGACTACAACACGCTGTATCCGAGCTTTCGGTTCGATCGGCCCGGCGACGGCCTGCTGCGCTTGACGTTCGACGCGCCGGGTCTGAACTCGGTCTCCCCCGCCGCACACCGCGAGATCGGCGACGTCTGGGTCACCATCGACCGCGACGATGATGTCCGTGCCGTCATCGTGCAGGGCGCCGGGAAGGGTTTCTCGTCCGGCGGCTCGTTCGAGTTGCTCGAGTCGATGACTTCGGGCTTCGAGGATCGCACCCGCGTCATGCGCGAGGCGCGCGACCTCGTCAACAACATCATCAACTGCTCGAAGCCGATCGTCTCGGCGATGCACGGTCCCGCGGTCGGGGCCGGGCTCGTCGCCGGCATGCTGGCGGATGTCTCGATCGTCTCGCGCACCGCGCGGATCATCGACGGCCACACCCGTCTCGGCGTCGCCGCCGGAGATCATGCGGCCATCTGCTGGCCCCTCCTGTGCGGCATGGCCAAGGCCAAGTACTACCTCCTCACGTGCGAGACGCTGACCGGCGAGGAGGCAGAGCGGATCGGGTTGGTCTCGCTCTGCGTCGAGGAGGACGAGGTCCACGACAAGGCGCTGGAGGTTGCCACCAAGCTGGCGGCGATGTCGCAGTCGGCGCTGCAGTGGACCAAGCACACCCTCAACCACTGGTACCGCTCCGCCGGCCCGGCGTTCGACGCCTCGTTGGCGTACGAGTTCTACGGTTTCGGCGGTCCCGACGTCCTCGAAGGCATCGCGTCGCACCGCGAGAAGCGACCGGCCGTGTTCAACAAACCCACGACCCCGAAGGACCAGTCATGACCACCTCAGAACCCGCCTCCACGTCCGTGCCTGTCGCGGTCATCACCGGTGCCGCTCGCGGCATCGGTGCGGCCATCGCCGACGCCGTCGCCGCACAGGGATTCGCGATCGCGGTGTGCGATGTCGACGCTGAGGCAGCCGTCGCCGCCGCGGCCGGCATCGCCGCTGCACACGGCGTTCCCTCGATCGGCATCGGCGTCGACATCGCCTCGTCGTCCTCCGTGGCGGCTGCCGTTGCCGAGATCGAGGCAACGCTCGGGCCGATCAGCGCGCTCGTCAACAACGCCGGGATCGACGTGATCAAGCCGTTCGTGGACTCCACCGAGGAAGAGTGGGATCGGATCATCGCAGTCAACCTGCGCGGCACGATCGGTGTCTGCCGCGCCGTCCTCGACGGCATGATCGAACGCAAGCACGGGCGCATCGTCAGCATCGGCTCCGACGCCGGACGCGTCGGTTCGTCCGGGGAAGCCGTGTACTCCGCAACCAAGGGCGGCGTCATCGCGTTCAGCAAGACACTCGCTCGCGAAGTGGCCCGTCACGGGATCACCGTCAACTGCGTCTGCCCCGGACCGACCGAGACGGCGCTGCTCGGCCAGGTCGCCGAATACTCGCAGAAGCTGTACGACGGCTTGTCCCGGGCGATCCCCCTCGGCCGCACCGCACAACCCACCGACATCGCCCCAGCTGTCGCGTTCCTCGTCAGCGAGGGCGCGTCCTACATCACCGGCCAGACGCTCTCGGTCAGCGGGGGACTGACCATGGTGTGAGAGGCCGTGATGCGAGGATCGGGCGCTGATGGGTGACGTCCTCACCTTCGAACGGCTCGACGGGATCGCTCTGTTGACCCTCGATCGCGCCGAGCGCCTCAACGCGATCGGTTCCGACACGGTTGCTCTGCTCCATCAGGCGCTGGACACGATCGAAGCCGACGAATCGTTGCGGGCCGTCGTCGTCACCGGCGCGGGCCGAGCCTTCTCGGCGGGCGCCGACATCGCCGAGCTGGACACGCTGCGCGACGGCTCGGAGTTCGGTGCGTTCGTCAACGCCCTCACCGACGTCTTCGCTCGCCTGGCCGCGTGCGCGACGCCGTCGATCGCTGCGGTCAACGGACTCGCCCTCGGTGGCGGGTTCGAGCTGGCGCTCGCGTGCGACCTCCGTCTCGCCGCACCCAAGGCACGGTTCGGTGTACCGGAGGTCAAGCTCGGTCTGCTGCCCGGCGCGGCCGGAACGCAACGGCTGGCCCGCCTGCTGCCCACCGCTGTGGCCAAGTACCTGCTGATGACCGGTGAGCCGCTCTCGGTCGATGCCGCGCTCGGGTTCGGGCTGATCAATGCGGTCCACGACGACGTGCTCGCTGCGGCGCTCGACCTCGCGCGCACACTGGCCGCGGGACCTCCCAGGGCGCTCGCCGCGGCAAAGCACCTCGTCGACACCGGGGTCGAGTCGACGCTCGCCGATGGCATCGTCCTGGAGCGACGCACCGTCTCGGCACTCTTCGACACCGCCGATCGCGTCGAGGGCCTTGCCGCCTTCGTCGGCAAGCGCTCACCCGTGTTCACCGGTCGCTGACTCGACACCGTCAGCGGCTCGACGGTCGTCAGGTGACGGCGTGGCGGCCGACCAGCTCGCGCCGCAGCACCTTGCCCGTGGTGTTCCTCGGCAGCGCCTCGACCTGCTCCCAGAGGGTCGGCACCTTGAACGAGGCGAGTCGCTCGCGGGCGAACGAGCGGAGCTCCGCCGCATCGAGGATCGCCGACGGATCCGTAAGCACGACCGCCACCGCCACGATCTCCCCCCACACCCGGTCGGCGACGCCGAACACGCAGGCCTCGGCGACACCGGGGTGCTGGGCGAGCACGTTCTCGACCTCCATCGGGTAGACATTCTCGCCACCGCGGATGATCTTGTCGCCGCGCCGGCCGGACAGGTGCAGATAGCCCTCGCCATCGAGCCGGCCGAGATCGCCGGTGCGCAACCAACCGTCGTCATCGGGTTTGAACAGGTGCTCGGCGCGGGCAACGACCTCACCCACACCCTCGGCATCGGGGTGGTCGATGCGCACCTCCACGCCTGGTGCGGCACGACCGACGGAGCTCAGCAGGTCCGGCCGGCCGGCCGCGGCGCGCGCATGGTCGTCGGTCGTGAGACAGGTGATCGGGCTGCCCTCGGTCTGGCCGAAGATGTTCACGAAGCGCACGCCGGGCATCGCGTCGAGCGCCCGGGCGAGTGTGTCGGGATGGATCGACGCGGCACCGTATTGGAGGACCTGCAGCCCGGGCAGAGAGAACCGACCGGCCTCGAGGAGCATCTCGATCATCGTCGGCACGATCAGCACGTGCGTGGCGCCACGGGCGGCGAGCGCGTCCCAGGCGTCGAGGTCGAACCTGGGCATCGACAGCAGCGCCGCACCCGAGCCGAGCGCCACGAACAGCATCCCGATCCCCGCGATGTGGTGGAACGGTGAGGCGGACGCGTACAACGCCCCCGGCCCCAGACCGACCAGATCCGCGTTCACCCTCGTCCGCGCAGCGAGCCGGTCTTGTCGGTAGGCCACCGGCTTCGGCATGCCCGTGGTGCCGGAGGTGTGCAGGACGGCCGCAGCGCAGTCGGGGTCGATGTCGAACGTCAAGGGTCGAGACGACTCTGGCACTGCGTCGATGGTCACGACCCGGCGGCCGGCACTGCGGCCGACCTCCTCGGCGAGCGCGGCGGATGCCGAGTCGGCGACGATCACCTCGCCGTCGAGCGCGGCGACGATCGGCGCCAGTTCTGCCAGCGTCAGCTTCGGCCCCAACGGTGCCAGTCCGCGGCGCGTCGCCGCGGCGCCGATGGCCAGGGCGAAGGCGCTCGGCGTGCTCGACAGCAGCGCTGCCACCGGTCGCCCCTCGGGCGCGCCGGCGGCGTCGAGGAGATCCGCCGCGCCTGCAGAGCGCCGGATGAGCTCGCGCCCGGTCCATGACTCGCCGTCCGCGACCACGGCAACCGCGTCCGACGTCGCGCGGTCAGCGAGCATGCTCAGCCAGGTGGGATGGAACGTGCTCAGCGGTACCAGCCCTTCGGCACCGAGACCTCAGCGGACAAACCCTCGAAGGCCGGTGGTCGTTTCTCGGAGAAGCTCGCCACGCCCTCCGCGAAGTCAGCGCTGCTGGAGAGTTCACCGACTTCCACCAGAGCCGTCAGCCGACTGTGCTCGCTCCCGACCTCCCAGTCCACCAGGATCTGTCGCTTGATCGCCGCCATCGCACGGGGCGAGCAGTTGGCCGCGAGATCGCGCGCATAATCCAGCGTCGAGGTGAGGAGATCGTCGGGCTCGACGAGACGGTCGACCAGGCCGATCCGCAATGCCTCATCGGGCATCACCACCCGGGCCGACAGCAACAGGTCCATCGCCTTACCGGTGCCGATCAA
>JAOBWQ010000340.1 GCA_025463425.1 Ilumatobacteraceae bacterium
AGGTACTGCGACGCCAGACATCCTCCGGCGGTGGCGACGTTGCCGTCGGCGTAGAAGGGTTGATCCAGCACGTCGACACCGGCCTCGACCACCCACGGCTTCGACGTCAGGTCGGTGCACGCAGGCACGTGATCGAGCAGGCCCAGCTTGGCCAGCACGAGCGCTCCGGAGCACTGTGCGCCGATCAACTGCCGCGACGGATCGAGCCGCAGCTGGCTCATGATCGATGGATCCGTGACGACCTCACGAGTGCGCGTGCCACTGCCGACGAGCACGGCATCGGCCGCCGAAGCCTCGGCGAGATCGGCCTGGGCGTGCACCACCACACCGTTCATCGAGGTCACCGTGGCCGCTGGCGAGGCGATCGAGATCCGCCAATCACCCTTGGACGCTCGGCGCAGGATGCCGAGCGCGATGAACGAGTCGAGTTCGTTGAACCCGTCGAACGTGAGGATCGCGATGTGCATGCCGCAGACCGTAGATCGACCGGCGGCCATCCACCGGCGGGTTATCGATGCGGAACGGCGGAGCCGAGGTGTCGACTACGGCTTGGCGAGCTCGGCATCGATCGCGGCGGCGATGGCTGGATCGTCGGGGCTCATCGTCGGTGCGAACCGTCGGGCCACGGTGCCGTCCTTGCCGACGAGGAACTTCTCGAAGTTCCACAGCACATCGGGGTTCTCGTTGGGCGTCATGCCGAACCCACGCAGGCGCTCACGGAAGGCCTCCGGATCGCCCTCGGCCTGGGGCACGGCCGAGGTCAGCGCAGCGTACAGCGGGTGCTGGTCCTCACCGACGACGCTGATCTTGGAGAACATCGGGAAGTCGACCGAGTAGGTGAGCGAGCAGAACTCGGCGATCTCGGCCTCCGTGCCGGGCTCCTGTGCGCCGAAGTTGTTGGCCGGGAAGCCGAGCACGGCGAACCCTTCGTCACGTCGGTTCTCGTACAGCGCCTCGAGTTGCTCGTACTGCGGGGTCAGACCGCACTTCGACGCGACGTTGACGACGAGCAGGACCGAGCCGGCGTAGTCGCCCAGCGTGGCCTCCTTGCCGTCGATCGTCGAAACGGGGATCTGCTGCAGGTCGGTCATCGCTGTCCTCGATCGGTTGCTCGCCATCCGGATGATGGGCTGCGGGAAGTCTGCTCCAGTCCGGGGCACGCGACGCAGTCGAGAGGCCATCGACCGCTGTCGGAGACGACGGTCCCAACGCGGTCACCGCGACTCGCGAGATCACGGCAGAATGGGTGGCGACCTGGGCGCTGGCACGGAGCCATTGCGCCGCACAGGCGACGAGGAGGCGTGCCATGACCGACACGAACGAGGGCACGAAGACGGGCAACAACGAGGTCGCGATCCTTGCCGGTGGCTGCTTCTGGGGCATGCAGGACCTGATCCGCAAGCTTCCCGGCGTGGTCTCCACACGCGTCGGATACAGCGGCGGCGACGTCGCGAACGCGACCTATCGTCACCACGGCAGCCACGCCGAGGCGATCGAGATCACCTACGACCCGCAGCAGACCACGTATCGCGACCTGCTCGAGTTCTTCTTCCAGATCCACGACCCGTCGACGAAGAACCGCCAGGGCAATGACGTCGGCATGAGCTACCGGTCGGCCATCTTCTACACCGACGAGGCCCAGCACGCCGTCGCGCTGGACACGATCGCCGATGTCGACGCCTCCGGCCTGTGGCCCGGCAAGGCCGTCACCGAGGTCAGCCCGGCAGGCCCGTTCTGGCAGGCCGAGCCCGAGCACCAGGACTACCTGGTCCACTACCCGCACGGGTACACATGCCACTTCGTGCGCCCGAACTGGAAGCTCCCCCGCCGCCAGGCGGTCTGACGCCTACCTTCAGGGACGGACGCTGCGGATCGCCCCGGGACCGAAGGTGGTGTTGCAGGTCTCACACCAGAACTCCTGCACGAGCTCGGTGCCACATGGTGCGTGCACGAGGGTGGTGACCGCCTCACCTCCCGCAAGGTGCTGATCACCCCAGCGCACGAGCGCGACCAGCGTCGGCGACAACGCCACCCCCGCCGGCGTGAGGCGGTACTCGTAGCGTGGCGGCCGATCCTGGTAGGGCTCCTTGGTCATCAGCCCGGCGTCGACCAGGCGGCGAAGGCGTGCCGTGAGGATCGGTCGGGCGATGCCGAGATCGCCGCAGAACTCGTCGAACCGGCGAATGCCCCGGAACGCGGCGCGGATGACGAGGATCGTCCACCGGTCGCCGACGAGCGCCAGCGTGCGCTCGATCGTGCTGGTCTGGCGCCCACCGTCGTCGTGCACCGCCCCGACGCCCGAGGTCACTCCGGGTGCGGGACGGGCTGAGCTCACCCGCCCATTGTCCCCGGTTTTCGTGGCGATCACACGAGTCGCACGTCGGTACGGCGCCGGATCCGATCGAGTACCAGATCAGAACTGAATCAGTACTGATCCAGAACTCACTCTGTTACGTTGGCCGGATGTCCGAGATGCCGTCCGATGCCCAGCTCCTCGCCCGCCCCCTCGACGACCTCGTCGCGACGGCCAGAGGCATCCGTGACCGGCACTACGGCTCACGGGTCACGTATTCACCGAAGGTGTTCATCCCGTTGACCCAGCTCTGCCGCGACACCTGCGGGTACTGCACGTTCGCTCAACCGCCGGCCCGGGTGCCGGCTCCCTACCTCGCCCTCGACGAGGTGCTCGCGATCGCCCGGGCCGGAGCACGGGCGGGGTGCCACGAGGCGCTGTTCACGCTCGGCGAGCGCCCCGAGCTGCGCTATCCGCAAGCGGCCGAGTGGTTGCGAGAACGCGGGTACGACAGCACCGTCGATTACCTGGCCGTGGCCGCCAAGGCCGTGCTCGACGAGACCGGGCTCCTGCCGCACGCCAATGCCGGGGCCCTCGACCATGCCGAGCTGAGCCGGCTCCGCACCGTGTCTGCCAGCCAGGGGATGATGCTCGAGTCCCTCAATGCCGACCTCGACTGCCACCGCGGCGCGCCGGACAAGGCTCCAGCACGACGGCTGGCGACGCTGGAGGCTGCTGGGGAGCTCTCGATCCCGTTCACCACGGGCATCCTCGTGGGCATCGGCGAGAGCCGCGTCGACCGGCTCGACGCGCTGCGGGCGATCGAGGCCAGTCACCGGCGCCATGGCCACGTGCAGGAGGTGATCATCCAGAACTTCGTGCCCAAGGAGCAGTCGGGCATGCGGCACGTCCCGGCGTGTCCCTCCGACGAGCTGCTGTGGACGATCGCCGCGGCGCGGCTCGTGCTCTCGCCGTCGATCCACCTGCAGGCGCCACCGAACCTGAGTGACGACTTCGGCGCGCTGCTCGCTGCCGGGATCGACGACTGGGGAGGCGTGTCACCCGTGACCGCGGACCACGTCAACCCGGAGCGGCCCTGGCCCGACCTCGAACGGCTCCGCGAGGTGACCGAGACCGGCGGGCACGTGCTCGCGCCCCGCCTGACGATCCATCCCGAGTTCGCCCTGCAGCCCGAGCGGTGGCTCGACGCCGCTCTGCGATTTCCGGTGATGGACCGCGCCGACGCAGAGTCACTGGGGCGTGACGATCCCGGCGCTCAGTTCCCCGAACGGGTCAATGGGACCCGCGAGACCGATGACGGCGTGGAGGTCGTGCTGGTCGGGAACCGGTCAACCGCGTGGTACTCCGGTGCGGCAGCGTCGCCGCCAGCGCTGCTTCCGGCGGCCGTTCGGCCGCTGTCGGGGCCGGTCGCAGAGGTCCTGGCCTACTTCGCAAGCGGTGCGGAACTCGGACTCGACGAGTTGGTGACGCTGTTCTCGGCGCGCGGCGCGGAGGTCACCGCGATCGCCGCCGCTGCCGACCACGCGCGTCAGACGGCGGTCGGCGAGACCGTGACGTGGGTCCACAACCGCAACATCAACTACACCAACGTGTGCACGTTCAAGTGCCGGTTCTGCGGCTTCTCGAAGGGGCCGTTGTCGCTCAACCTGCGCGGCACGCCGTACCTGCTGACGCTCGACGACATCGCCGCACGCGCCGCGGAGGCCCAGGCACTGGGCGCCACGGAAGTCACGCTGCAGGGCGGTATCCATCCGAACTTCGACGGCGACTACTACGTCGATGTGTGCACGGCGGTCGCCGCAGCCGCTCCGGGGATCCACATCCACGGCTTCACCGCGCTCGAGGTGACCGAGGGTGCCAAGCGCCTCGGCGAACCGCTCGAGCAGTACCTGCGCCGGTTGATGGCAGCGGGGCTGCGGTCGCTCCCCGGGACGGCCGCCGAGATCCTCGACGACGACATCCGCTCGATCCTGTGCCCCGACAAGATCGACACCCAGGAGTGGCTCGACGCGCACGAGACCGCGCATCGGGTCGGGCTGGCCTCGAACATCACGATCATGTTCGGCGCCGTCGAGCAGCCCGTTCACTGGGCGCGCCACCTCCTTGCCACGCGCGACCTGCAACGACGAACGGGTGGATTCACCGAGTTCGTGCCCCTCCCGTTCGTCCACATGGCTGCGCCGATCTACCTCCAGCGCAAGGCCCGACGCGGTCCGACCTTCCGCGAGACCGTGCTGATGCACGCGATCGGACGGCTCGCCTATCGGGGCCTGATCGACAACATCCAGGCGTCGTGGGTCAAGATCGGCGTCGGCGGCGTTCGCCAACTGCTGCGATCGGGGGTCAACGATCTCGGGGGAACCCTGATGAACGAGAACATCTCCCGTGCGGCCGGCGCCACACACGGGCAGGGCCTCGAACCGGGTGACTTCGCCGAGATCGTCGCGCCGTTGGATCGGCCGCTCGCTCAACGCACCACGCTGTACGCACGTCACGCCGCGGGTGTGCTGGCGACGCCGGGAGAGGCCCGGTCGAGCATGTCGCGCGCGTAGTCTGCCCGCATGCGCATCCGCCTCGTGTCAGCAGCGATAGCGCTGTCCGGGTCGATCGTGGTCGCCGGCTGCGGCACGTCGTCGGGTGCCGGCACGCCGGCGCCGACGACACTCAAGCTCGGCACACCGACGTACGTGACCATCACGATGCCTGCCCCACCGACGACGCCACCACCCCCGCCGGGTGCACCGATCACCCACGAGCAGGACTACACGGTGCAGCCCGGCGACTACTTGCTCGGCATCGCCACCAAGTTCTGTGTCACGGCCCAGCAGATCGCTGACTACAACGGCTGGGTCGACGGCATCGCTCACGCGCTGCAGCCGAGCAAGCCGCTCAAGATCCCATCGGGAGGATGCCTGGCGGGCGGCTCGATCGTCACCGTTCCCGGTGCCACCACGATTCCGCCGCTGACGGCGACCACGTTGCCGCTCGACCCGGGCAAGGGCGGCACGTATGTGGTCGTCGACGGTGACACGCTCAGCGGGATCGCGACGCGCACGGGTGTCACCGTGGATGCGATCGTGCAGGCCAACCACTGGAAAGACGGCGCCCGGCACGTCATCTACGCAGGGCTGAAGATCAAGATCCCCAAGGCCGGCTGAGCGTCCGCGGCCCTGGACGTTGTGGTGTTCTGGACCCCTGTGGGGTCCCGGGGGTGCAAAGAACCGGGTTGGGGGCGCGACGGGCTGTGACGGGTCAGCGTGCGTTCTTGCTCGCCTCTGAGCTCAGCACGCTGTGCAGAGAGTTGAGCAGCAGCTCGGCCGTGAATGGCTTGGCGATGAACAGCGCAACCCCGAGATGCCTGGCCGCCGCCACGATCTCGTTCGCGTTCAGGCCGCTGGCAGCGATGATCTTCACATCCGGGTCCGATCTCATCAACGCAGCGATCAGCGTGAGGCCGTCCATGTTCGGCATCATCATGTCCGTGATCACGACGGCGATCTCGTCCCCGTGCGCCGCGTGCAGCGCAACGGCCTCGAGGCCGTCGACAGCCGACAGCGTCCGATACCCGAACGTCTCCAGGATCTGTCGCGTGATCTGGCTCACGGCTTCGTCGTCGTCGACCACCAAGATCAGCTCGCCGCCCCCGCGAAGCAGATCGTCCCGCGCTTCGTCGGGTGGTCTGCTCGCGAGCTCGGGGTCGGCCGGCAGGTAGACGGCGAATGACGTACCGACGCCGAGCTCGCTCGACGCGCGCACGTATCCGCCGTGCCGCCTGACGATCGCCTGGCTGGCCGACAGCCCCAGCCCCGTCCCCTTCCCCACGCCCTTCGTGGTGAAGAACGGCTCGAACGCTCGGTCGAGCACGTTGGCGGTCATCCCGGTTCCGTTGTCCTCCACGGTGACCACTACGTAGGGGCCGGCCACCGCGTCGATGAACGCCTGGGCGTCCCTGTCGTTCAGGGCGACGTTGTGCGCCGAGAGCTTCAACGTGCCGCCGTTCGGCATCGCGTCGCGAGCGTTCACACAGAGGTTGAGCAGCACTTGATGGAGCTGGGTGGGATCGCCCTCGACGACCCAGAGATCGCCGTCCACATCGAGCCGGACGTCGATCGTCTTCGAGAAGGTCTCGTCGGCGATCTTCTTGACTTCGCAGAGGAGGTCGCCGACCCGCACCTCGACGTGATCGAGGTCGACCTCGCGAGCGACCGAGAGCAGCTGCTTGACCATGTCGGCCCCGCGCTGCGCGCTTGCTTCGACGATCGTGAGGATGTCCATCTTCCGTTCGTCTGCTTCGCCGAGCTTGAGCAGATCGATCGAGAGGATGATCGGCGACAGCACGTTGTTGAGGTCGTGGGCGATCCCACCGGCCATGGTGCCGATGCTCTCCATCCGCTGGGCGCGCAGGAACTGCACCTCGAGCTGCTTGGCATCGGTGATGTCGCGGCCGACGCAGAACATGATCTGCTCCTCCTCCGACCACTGCACGTTCCATTGGAGGTGGACGATCGTGCCGTCCCTGCGGTAGCAGCGGTTCTCGAAGCTCCGCACCGGCGCGCCGGCCTTGGCCGCGAGGAACAGGAGCCGGGTCCTCTCGCGATCTTCGGGGACGACGGCGTCGAGGTACGACGTGCCGAGGAGCGCGCCAGGGCTGTAGCCGAATGCCCGCTCACTGGCGACGTTCATCAGGACCATCCGGTCGTCGGAGTCGAACGAGCAGATCACGTCGAGCGAGTTCGCGAGCACCGTGGTCAGCTGGGCCGCTGTGTTGCGATACAGGGTCTCGCTCTCGCGCAGCGCTTCCTCGGCCTGCCGGCGCTCGGTGACGTCCTGGCAGGTGCCGAGGACGCGCAGCGGTTCGCCGTTCTCGTCGAAGTACACCTGCCAGCGCTCGCTGATGTACTTGATCCGGCCGTCCGGCATGAGCAGTCGATACTCGATCTCCTGGGGTCCGGTCTGGCCCAGAGATCGCAGAAAGGTGTCCGCCACCGTGGCCCGGTCGTCCGGGTGCACCACTGTCAGGAACACAACGTGGCTCGGCTCGACTTCCTCGGTGGAGTTCTCGAAGATGGGAGCCGTCTCGTCGGACCAGAGCACCTCCGAGGTGCGCAGGTCGGCCTCCCAGCTCCCCATCCTGGCGACCCGTTCGGCGGCGACGAGCCGCGCTCGTTCGATCTCCAACTGCTCGGCGAGCGCTTGCAGATGCTCGGTCAGTTGCTGGTTCTCGATCCTGACCCGCTCGCGCTCGATGATGTCCTCGCGCAAGGCACGATTCGTGGCCTCGAGTTGCAGGGTCTTCTCCTCGAGCTTGCGGATCAACGTCTCGCTGTACTCGCGCAGGCTCTGGTTGTCGTCGGCGACCGGCTCACGCGGTGAGGTCGCGACGGTGGCCGATCCTTTGGCCAGCACCTCGCGGAGCCGCGCGAGCAACGCATCGGGTTCGGCAGGCTTGACGATGAAAGCGTCGACACCCAGGTTGACCGCCAGGCGCTCGTCCTCGAACCCGGTGTAGGTCGCGGTGTACACGATGAAGGGCGATTGCTTGAGCCGTTCGTCGGCCTTCCAGTGGCGCATCAGGGTGTAGCCGTCCATGACCGGCATCAGCAGATCGGAGATGACGACGTCGGGGACAGCCCTGCGCGCCGTCGCCAGCGCCTCCACACCGTTGGTCGCGACATCGACCTCGAAGCCGTTGGCGGTCAAGAGGCTCTCGAGGTAGTAGCGGTTGGCGGCGTCGTCGTCGACCACCAGCGCGCGCGTCACGACGTCGCCTCAGCTTGATGTCGACGCGGGATGAAGGCGAGGATCTCGGCCACGAACGTGTCGGGGTTGATCGGCTTTTCGATGTAGCCGTTGCAGCCCGCGGCGATCGCCTTGCCCCGATCACCCGACATCGCGTACGACGTCACGGCAACGATCGGGACCTCGCCGAGCGCGGCGATGGCTCGCAGCTCGCGCGCCACCGCGTATCCGTCCATGCGCGGCAGTTGGATGTCGAGCAGGATCAGATCGGGGACGATCGCGGTGGCGGCGGCGATGCCGCTGATGCCGTCAGCGGCCGACACGACCTTGCACCCGTGGTGTTCGAGCAGGAACGTGACGAGGTACCGGTTCTGATCGTTGTCCTCGATCAGCAGGACCGTGCAGAGCGTCATCGGATCGGCGTCTCCATCGGCAGGGTCAGCGTGAACGTGCTGCCCCGTTCCCATTCGCTGGTTGCGCTGATCTCGCCGCCGAGCAGCACGGCCAGGCGCCGGCAGATCGCGAGGCCGAGACCGGTGCCCTCGTGCTGGCGGGAGAGGCCGCTGTCGATCTGTCGGAAGGGTTGGAACAGCCTGTCCAGATCCTCCGCTTTGATCCCGATGCCGGTATCGGTGACGCTCAACTGCACGACCGGCTCGGGCAGTGAGGTCGGCACCGTCGGTCGACCCACCGCGATCCGGAGCCTCACGCTGCCGACATCGGTGAACTTGATCGCGTTGTTGACCACGTTGAGCAGGATCTGCTCGAGGCGACGGCGATCGCTGACGATCACCGGAAGCTCCTGCGGGACCTCGGCCACGAGTTGGAGCCCTTTCTTGTCCGCGAACGGCCGAACGGTGTCCAGCGTGCGCGTGATCGCCGCGCCCAGCCCGACGGGCTCGCGGCTGACCTCGAGTTGCCCGGCCTCGATCTTGGAGAGGTCGAGCACGTCGTTGATCAGCTCGAGCAGGTGGCGGGCGCTGCCCTGGACCATGCTGAGCTGCTTGCTCTGCTCGTGGTTGACCGGGCCGGCGAGCTCTTGGAGCAGCAGGCCGGTGAAGCCGATGATCGAGTTGAGCGGGGTGCGCAGCTCGTGCGACATCGTCGCGAGGAAGGACGACTTGAGCCGATCCGCGGCCTCGGCCTGGAGCAGCGCTGTGCGCAGCTCGTCGGTGCGGTCGACGATCCGTCGTTCGAGATCCTCGTGCAGCTGATGCAGCTCGGCTTCGGCACGGCGCCGCTCGGTGATGTCGATCGACACGACGAACGTGCCCTCCGGCGCGGGCTGGGCGCGGATGTCGAACCATTTGACGCTGCCGTTCGGGAAGAAGAACTCGACCTCCTGATGGCCGGGACGTCCGCTTTCCATGCAGTCGCGGATGAGGGCGAACACATCGGTGTCCTCGATCCCGGGCCACACGTCCTGCATCCGTCGACCGAGGAGCTCGTCGTTCGGGCGCTGGTTCTGGATCTCGGCGGCGGCATTGAGGTAGAGGTAGGTCCAGTCGAACGCCATCAGCTGGCATCCTTCGAGCACGGCGTTCAGCGTGTCGCGATAGCGCTGTTCACTGCGCTTGAGCGCGCGCTCCGCGTCGATCCGCTCGGAGATGTCCATGCCCACTCCGACGAGGCAGACCCGTCCGCCGAACACCGCTCGCCGCCCCGTGAGGAGATAGGGCGCCCGGGTCCCGTCACGGTGCTGCAGCGGAGCCTCGATGCGGGCCTCACCGGTCCTGAACACCTCTGCGATCCGCTCGGCTGCAAGCGCGCGATCGTTGTCGGGGAAGAAGTCGACCGGGTCCATCGTCGCGATCTCGTCTGTCGAGTAGCCCGTCGCGACCTCCAGGTTCCGGTTCCACCGCAGCAACCTGCCCCGATCGTCGCAGACGTAGAGGACGCCCGGCATGCTGTCGATCATCGTGTCGCTGAACGACCGCTCGGCGAGCGCCGCTGCCTCCGCAACCCGCCGTTGCTCCTCGCGCTCCATCGATTCGAGGGCGAAGGAGATGTCGGCGGCAGCCTCGGTGAGCAGCTGCGTCTCGCGGTCCTGGAAGTAGCCGACCATCTCGGAGTAGACGGTGAGCGTGCCGCGGATCTCGCCGTTCATCCGCACCGGGATGCTGGCCGATGAGCCGACGCCCTCACGCCGGTCCGTCTCGCGCCACGGCAACGCGGAGGGGTCGTTCATCCGATCGTTGAGGATGTGGTTCCGGCCCTCGAGAAATGCCCTGCTGGTCGGTCCGCGGCCCTCGGGGCTGTCATCGAGTGGCAGCCGCACTGCGGACACGAAGCTGCTCGGGCCACCGACCTGAGCGATCGCAGCCAGCACGTTCAGCTCAGGGTCGTGCCATCCGACCCAGGCTGCCTTGAAACCTCCCGGGTCGACGAGGATCTCACAGACCCGGCCGAAGATCTCGTCTCGGGACGAGCAGCGGATGATCGCGTGGTTGATCTCGCTCAGCGCCGAGTACAGCCTCGACAGACGTTCGATCTCGACCTCGCGTGGATGCAGGGTCGACACGTCACTCCCGATCTCGACACTCGATCGTTCGTTCATGGCCCCCCGGCGTCGAGCCCGGCCAGGCAAGTGCACACGACCGCCCGAGACTCGGTCGGATGTTAGCCGACCAGGCGGGGACCCCCGCAAGAAGATCTCCGCACAGTCGAGAGCTACCGTGGCCCGATGACCGAGGAAGGACCCGACCGCCCACCCGGCGATGTCGACGAGCAGATCGAGCGCGCCAGGCAACAGGCGCGCGATCGGGTCGGCGATGCCCTGCACGACGGAGTCGTGCAGTCGATGACCGCGCTGATGATGGGCCTGGCCGTCCGCCGCCTCGACGCTCCCGCCGGTCTCTGGCCCCACCTCGACGCGATCGAGCTCGAGTTGTCAGGGGTGGTCGCCGAGCTGCGCGATCTGATCCGCGACCTGCGAACGCCGGACGCCGGAGTGGACTCAGATCGGGCGTGAAGGCGTCGGCCCGTCGCTGCCAGACGCGAGGAAGCGGGCGACGTCGGGCGCGAACGCCCGCCCGCCCCGCGCCACGGCCGCGATGCCGGCGGTGAGCTCGGCGATGGGCTGACCCTTGAGCAGATAGCCGTGACAACCTGCGTCCACAGCGCGACGCACACTCTCGGAGTCGCTCGACCCGCTGACCACCAGCACGGCGATGTCCGGCCATCGCTGACGGATCGTCCGCACGAGCACGGTTCCGTCCTCACCGGCCAGGCGGAGATCGACCACGGCGACGTCGACGGACGCGGTGGCGAGCGCCTCCAGAGCTGACGGCGCGTCTGCACAGACACCGACGACCGTGAACCGCTCCGACGCGTCGAGCAACCTCGACAGTGACGAGGCGAACAGGGTGTGATCGTCGACGATCAGCAACCGCGCTGGGGCCGCCCGGTCATCCGACATCGGCGATCCCGGCCGTCGTGGACTGAGCTCGTTCCGCCAGCAATCGACGGACGTGACCGAGGATCTCGGTCGCGGAGAACGGCTTGGTGATGAACGCGTGGACGGTGGCGGCCGGTGCTCGGGAGCGCTGCGGATGGTCGGTGAAACCGGACATGAAGAGCACCGCCGG
>JAOBWQ010000342.1 GCA_025463425.1 Ilumatobacteraceae bacterium
ACCGAGCCCAGCGAGGCGTTGACCGACGAGGTCGCGGGCAGCGCTGCCGAGCAACCGAACGCAGTGGCGAAGCCGTCGAGGCCGGGCTGGATCATCGTCAGGTTGCCGGTCACGGCTTGCGCTCCAGCGGCCGTGATCGGTACGTCGATCGTCTGGCCCTGGCCGACCTGGCCGAGCCAGCCCCCGATTGCGGAGCGGGTGTCGAGGATCCGCAACGGCGTGGCCGCCTGGAACCGCAGCGCTCCGCCGTTGGTGAAGGTGCCCTCGAGATCGACGATCACGTCGACCGGTGCGTTGGCGTGGACGCACAACGTCGCGGCCGGCCCGATCGGCACGAACGCCGAGCCGGCCACCGCCGCGCCGGCGACGAAGTTGAGGTTCGAGGTGTCGGGCACCTTGCTGTCGCACGGGTATGCGACGAGGTAGCCCGGGCTCGCCGCGCCCACTGCGGTCAGGTTGACGACCACTCCGGCAGCGCCGCTCGGGACGGAGACCACCAGCGGATCGGCCCGGCCGGACACCCGCGTGTCGGCAAGGCGCGTCGGGGTGAGCGTGTTCAGGCGCAGCCCGCCGCTGGGCACGAACGCACCCTGGAGATCGACGACCAGATCGGCGGGCGCGGAGACCACGAAGCAGAGCGTGTTGCCGGCACCGAGCGCGACCACGGCCTGGTTCGGCTGCACCTGGCCCGCGACGAAGTTGACGTTCGAGGTCGTCGGCGGATCGGTGCCGCACGGGTACGCGGTGACGAAGCCGGCCGGGCTGGGCGCCGGTGCAGCGACGGCCGTGAGGTTGACGCTGACGGCGAGCGCGCCGACCGGGACGTCGGCGGTGAGGTCGAGGGTGACCCGGGTCGGTCGGGCCGGCAGCGTGCGGCTGTCGTAGACGCGGTGCTGCGTGAGCGGCACGTACTCACCGGGCGAGCCGAGGGCAGCGGGTGACGTCGCCGCGGCGCCGACGCGGTTCGACACACCGAGCTGCTTGGTGAAGTCGTCGGCCATGAGGATCGACTTCTTCACGTACTCGGCGCCCGTGGGCAGGTGGACGTGGTCGGGCGAGAGCTTGATGTTGCTCGATGCCAGTGCAGCAGGCCAGTCCCACAGGTGCAGGTTCGGATGGGTGGCGGCGATCGCCGACAACGCCGCGTTCCAGGCATCGGCCTGCTGTTGGGTCGGGCCGGTGATCAGTGACCACCAGATCTGGTGGTCGGTTCCGATCGTGTCGACCAGCAGCGAGATGTCGCGCTGCGCGCACGCCTGGGTGTTGTTGCAGTTGCCGATGTCGTTGGAGCCGAGGACGATCATGAACGTCGGCGAGTCCCAGCCCTCTGCACGACGGTCGATGACCCAGCGCGTCATGTTCGCTCCAGGGTTGGAGCTGGCGACGGTCAGGCCGGCCTGGAGACCGACGCCGGCGACGGCGCGCACCGGGCCCCACCCGCGGTCGAGGAGCATGCTCGACACGGATGGCCCATAGCCGTCGGTCTCCAGTGTCGAGCCGAGCATCACCGAGTCGCCCATCACCGTGACCGCTCCTCGGGGTCCCGGGTCGGGCTTGGTGTACTGGACGAACGGCGCCTCCGCGGCGTGCACGGTGGAGGCCGAGGACAGCACCGCGCTGGTGCTGATGAGGACGCCGATCGCGCCGAGGAGCAGGGGAAGTCGCCGTGTCACCCGATCATCATCCCAGAGCCGCAGCGATGAGACGGAACCATGCGAGGCTCGACCCAGGAGGGCTCAACACGCGGCATCAGCCTCGCGGGACGAGCGCCAGCTGCCGGCTCTGCGCGACCAACGTGCCCGCGCTGTCCCAGACCTCGCTGTCCTCCTGGAGAAACCCGTTCTGGATGAACTCGGTGTGGAACCTGCACGCCAGCGGGCCCGGCGCAGGGAGGCCGCGCACGTGCACGGTCATCTCGACCGTGGGCACCCAGCCGAGCGGCATCTCGATGTTGAACACCGGCGGAGGGAAGGCGTCGACGACGAGCATCAGCGCCAGCGTGTCGATCGGCCGATGGTCGGCGAACTGGAACCAACCCTCGATGAGCGCCCGCCCACTCTTCTCGCCGCGCGTGAACGCCGTGTGCTCGGGACGGAGGTGGACGCCGAGACGGCGCATCAACTCGACGGTGACGACGCCGACCGATGTGTCCCGGGCGACGCACTGCTCGATCGGCGGGAGGTCAGGTGGGCCGCCGACGACATCCGCGAACCCGCCCGACATCGCCGCGACGTCGCCGAAGCTGCCGAGCAGGCGCAACGCATCGCGATCGCCCGAGCGCATCGTGCCGGTCACCGTCGTCAGCTGACGCCCGCGCTTGACGACGTCGGTGTCGATCACGACGGGTCCGGGTCGCCCGGGCGCGAGGTAGTGCGCCGTGACGGTGACCGGATCGGGGCGGCCCGACGCGTCGCGCATGGCGGCCACCGCGAGCGCGAGGAGGTACCCACCGTTGGCGTTGCCGTTGATGTCCCACCCGGCGTGGATCTCGGCGTCGTAGGTGTCGTCGCCCCGCGGGGTGATCGCCGTGGCGACGTCGAACTCGAACGTGGACGGATCGGGCATCGGACCATCCTCGCCGGTCAAAACGCACCGGCGCGAAGAGAGGGGTCGCCCTAGCCTGTTCGTGTGACCAAGTTCTCGCTCACGACCCCCATCTACTACGTGACCGCGAAGCCCCATCTCGGGCACGCGTACACGACGATCGTGGGCGACGCGCTCGCCCGGTGGCACCGGTTGATGGGCGAGGACGTGTTCTACCTGACCGGCACGGACGAGCACGGCCTCAAGGTGCAGCAGGCCGCCGAGGCCGCCGGGATGACGCCGCAGGCGTTCGTCGACACGATCGCGCCGCAGTACGAAGTCGCGTGGAAGAAGCTGAACATCAGCAACGACGACTTCATCCGCACCAGCGAGCCGCGCCACTACGCGGGTGTCGCCAAGCTCCTGCAGGCGTGCTACGACGCCGGAGACATCGAGCTCGACGTCTACACCGGCCTGTACTGCGTGTCGTGCGAGGAGTACTACACCGAGGAAGAGCTGATCGGCGGGCTCTGCCCGATCCACAAGATCCCGGTGCAGTCGGTCGACGAGGAGAACTACTTCTTCCGCCTCAGCCGCTTCCAGGACCGCCTGCTCGACTGGTACGGCTCGCACCCCGATGCGATGAAGCCCGAGTTCCGCGGCAACGAGGCGATCGGGTTGATCAAGGGCGGGCTGCGCGATTTCTCGATCAGCCGAACCAGCCTCAGCTGGGGCATCCCGATCCCGTGGGACGCCAAGCACGTCGCCTACGTGTGGTTCGACGCGCTGACCAACTACATGTCCGCGGTCGGGTACGGCACCGACGACGCTCGCTTCGCCGACTGGTGGCCGGTCGACTACCACCTGATCGGCAAGGACATCGTCCGTCACCACTGCGTGTACTGGCCGGCGATGCTGATGTCGGCCGGCATCGATCTGCCCAAGGGCTGGGGCATCGGCGGCTGGTTGCTGAGCGGCGGCGAGAAGATGAGCAAGACCACCGGCAACGTGGTCAACCCGCTCGATCTCGTCGACGACGTCGGGGTCGACGGCTTCCGCTACTACGTGCTGGCCGAGACCGCCTACGGACAAGACGGCGACTTCACCTACGAGGGCCTGCTCGGCCGCTACAACAGCGACCTCGCCAACAACCTCGGCAACCTGCTCAGCCGCGTCGCCACCGTCGTCGGCAAGAAGTGCGACGGCATCGGCCCGGCGCCCGCCGCCGACAGCCCGTTGGCCGAGGCAGCAGCGTCCGCTTACGACAGCACGGCAGCGGCGTGGCTCGCCCTGCAGCCGAGCCGCGCCCTGGAGGCGACGTGGTCGTTGATCCGAGCCACCAACGCCTACCTGGAGACGAACGAGCCGTGGAAGGCAGAGCCGGGCGAAGCCGTCGACCGGATGATGGGTGACGCACTGGAGGCATTGCGGATCGTCGCGGTGCTCGCATCACCCGCCGTGCCGGAGACCGCTCAGGCGGTGTGGGAGCGGATCGGACTGACCGGCCTGGTGACAGATCAGCGCCTGCCCGAGGCCGCGGCGTGGGGCGGCTACCCCGGCGGCGTCGCCGTCACCAAGGGTGCGCCGATGTTCCCCCGCCGTCAGCTCCCTGCATGAGGCGGCCTGCGTGAACTGGACCGACAACCACTGCCACCTCCATGACGCGCGGATCCCGGGTGGACCCGCGGCGGCGGTCGAGGCGGCGCACGCTGCCGGTGTCTCGACGATGATCACGGTCGGTTGCGACGCCGAGACCTCGCGTGCGGCGATCGCCGTCGCCGAGCAGTTCGACGGTGTCTGGGCGACGGTCGGCCTGCATCCCCACGATGCGGTCAACGGCGTCGACACGATCGCGACGATGTTCGACCATCCGAAAGTGATCGCCGTCGGCGAGTGCGGGCTCGACTTCCACTACGACCACTCCCCTCGCGATGTGCAGCGCGCCGCGTTCGTCGAGCAGATCCACCTCGCCCATCGGCTTCACCTGCCGCTGATCATCCACACTCGCGAGGCATGGGCGGAGACGTTCGACATCTTGCGCGCCGAGGGCGCTCCAGTGCAGACGATCTTCCACTGCTTCACCGGCGACGCCGACGACGCACGGCAGTGCCTCGACCTCGGCGGTTTCGTCAGCTTCTCGGGCATCGTCACGTTCAAGACTGCAACCGACGTGCAGGAGGCAGCCCGGATCTGCCCGCTCGATCGGCTGCTCGTCGAGACCGACAGCCCGTACCTCGCTCCGCTCCCACATCGCGGGAAGCCGAACCAACCGAGCCTGGTCACGGTGGTCGGGGGGTTCATCGCCGGGCTCCGCGGCGACGACGTGGAGACGATTGCCGCGTCCTCCACCGCGGCGGCGTGCCTTGCCTTTCCCAGGTTGGCTCCGTAGCCTCGGTGCCAAAGCCGGCACGGTTGCCGGCCCGCCGCTCAGGAGAACGTGCTGAACCTCGACGTCACGGATCGTCGACGACTGGTCGTCGCTGCGGCGCTGACCATCGTCGCGTTGCCCGCCATCTGGCTCTTCGCCAGGAGCGAGCCATCGAACGGCACTGCCGCGCCCAACGTGGCCGCTGCCGCCGGTGTACCGACCCCGGGCGTGGGTGCGGCATCGACGGCGGGCACTGACTCGAACCCGTTCGGGTCCGACGGGCCGATCTTCGTCGACGGCCCGACCACGCCCCCCAAGCCGGTGCTGGTCCCGATCGTCGTGCCCGCCTCCGACCCCGGTAAGTCGGTCGTCGGCACGGCCACGTACAAGACCCCCGACGATCCCGAGACCACCACGTGCTCGGCCACGAACCCGGTGCCCTACAACGCGACGTTGATCGTCACGAACGTCAACAACGGTCGGTGGACCACCTGCGTCAACCGCACGCCGCGAGTCCTGCCGCAGGGCTTGACCATCGAGCTGCCGACGCAGCTCTTCGCGCAGATCGCCCAGCTGATCGATGCCCCCGCTCCGGTGCGCATCAGTTGGACCACTGGATGACCCTGTCGCGCCGCGACATCAACGAGTTGCTCGAAGTCCACGGGCTGGCCCCGCGTCGCGAGTTCGGACAGAACTTCGTCGGCGATCCGAACACGGTGCGGCGCATCGCCCGCCTCGCCGCAGTTTGCGCCGGCGACGACGTGGTGGAGATCGGCGCCGGGCTCGGCTCGCTCACGGTCGCCCTCGCCGAGACCGGCGCACGAGTCGTGGCGATCGAGATCGACCGTGGCATCGTCCCTGTGCTGCGCAGCGTCGTCGCCCCACACGCCAACGTCACCGTCGTCGAGGGCGACGCTCAGGAGCTGGTCTGGGACGACCTCCTCGCCGGCTCGACGGGGTGGGTGCTCGTGGCCAACCTGCCCTACAACGTCGGCACCCCGCTGGTGCTCGACCTGCTCGACACCGTGCCGCAGATCGCCCGGATGCTGGTGATGGTGCAACGCGAGGTCGCGGAACGCATCGTCGCTCCGGCTCGGTCGACGGCGTACGGCGCGCTCAGCGTGAAGGTCGCGTACTGGGCGACCGCGCGGATCGTCGGCTACGTGCCGGCAACCGTGTTCGTGCCCCAGCCGAAGGTGGAGAGCGCGCTCGTCGAGATCACCCGGCGTGCCGAACCCGCGGTGGACGACATCGACCCGCAGGCGCTGTTCCAGCTCGTCCGCGCAGGGTTCCTGCACCGCCGCCAGATGCTGCGCCGGGTGCTGGCCGGCGTCGTCACGGCCGAGCAGTTCGCCGAAGCCGGCATCCAACCGACGGCCCGCGCCGAGGAGCTGGACGTGCACGATTGGGGCCGGTTGACGCGAGTGGTGCACGCCGCCGCCGAGGTCGACTGATGCCGAAGACGGCGGATGTCGTCGCCGCGCCCGCCAAGCTCACCCTGACTCTGCGGATCACCGGCGTGCGCGACGACGGCTACCACCTGATCGACGCCGAAATGGTCACCCTGGAGCTCGCCGACACGTTGTGGATCGAGCCCGGTCGCGGACTCGCTGCGAGAGGCCCATACGCCGCCGGCGTGCCGCTCGACGGGTCGAACCTGGTGGCCAAGGCGCTTGCGCTGGCCGGCCGCTCGGCTCGGGTCACGATCGACAAGCAGATCCCGCACGGTGGTGGCCTCGGCGGTGGTTCCGCGGATGCAGCAGCGGTCCTCCGGTGGGCGGGGCACACGAACATGATCGCGGCTGCGCGACTCGGCGCCGACGTCGCGTTCTGCCTCGTCGGCGGCCGGGCCCGGGTCACCGGGATCGGCGAGATCGTCGAACCCCTACCGCCGGTCGCTGCGCCGTACACATTGGTGATCCCACCGCTGTCGTGCTCCACACCAGCGGTGTACCGGGCGTGGGACGCACTCGGTGGACCACACGACGACGGCCCGAACGACCTGCTTCCCGCCGCGCTGGTGGTCGAGCCGCAACTGGTTGTCTGGCGGGACCGGATCCGCGAGGCGTCGGCGCAGGAGCCGATCCTGGCCGGCAGCGGCGCGACCTGGTTCCTGCCCGGCCATCACCCGACGCTGGTCGACGCGCTGCCCGACGCCGCCGTGGTGCTCACCCGTTCCGTCGGCTGACGTCCGCGCGGCTGGCGCCGCCGGTCGCCGTACGCGTTCGCCTCCGCCGATGCAACCCCGCCGCCGCGGCCCTTGCGAATCTCCACGTGACGAAACGGGCCGCACCCTGATGGATTCACCGTCCGCCGGACGGTGAATCCACCCCGGTACGCCGACCCCGGTCAGTTCGCCACATCCGGTGTGGCCAAACGACCCGGGTCCGAGGGCGAACTCCGAGTTTCGTCACGTGGAGATTCAGGAAGGGCATGCCGGCGCCGAAAACGACGACGACCGCCCACCTGGGTGGACGGTCGAGGACGCCTCTGCCCAACGGGCAGAGCAGCGAAATACGGGAGCGGCTATTTACGACGCTGGTGACGGGTACGCCGGAG
Source organism: Ilumatobacteraceae bacterium (assembly GCA_025463425.1). Lineage (GTDB taxonomy): Bacteria > Actinomycetota > Acidimicrobiia > Acidimicrobiales > Ilumatobacteraceae > WLMZ01. The sequence continues at coordinate 7,451 of JAOBWQ010000342.1, forward strand.
CATCTTCTTGTGCTTCTTCTTCCGCATGCGCTTACGGCGCTTCTTGATCAACGAACCCATAAGCCGTAGAACCTAGCGGCCGAGCCGAACCGAGCCAACCTGCGCGCGATCTCGTTGATAGCCTTCGGGCGTCCCTTTCCGGGGTCGTTCAATGGTAGGACTCCAGGTTTTGATCCTGGTTATAGGGGTTCGAGCCCTCTCCCCGGAGCCACTCATGACCATCAGCCCGCTCAGCCCCAACTACGCCACCGCCCGCGCAGCGTTCCTCGCCGCGGCCGAAGACGCTGGGGCGACGATCGACTCGACGCCGCATCCCCGGCTCGGCGTCGAAGGGGAACCGCTCGCGGTCGATGTCGCCAGCCTCGGACCGGCCGACGCAGAAGACGTCGTGCTCGTCGTCTCCGGCACCCACGGGGTCGAGGGCTACGCCGGCTCGGCGCTGCAGCGGCACTGGTTGGAGACCGGCAGCCCGCTTCGCCCGCCCGCTGTGCGGCTGATCATGGTCCACGCGCTCAACCCGTTCGGCTTCTCGTGGGTGCGCCGTGTCAACGAGGACAACGTCGACCTCAACCGCAACTTCATCGACTGGGCAGCGGCACCGCCGGCCAATGCCGCCTACGACCGGATGGCTGATCTGCTCGTGCCCACCGAGTGGACCGAGGCCGAGCAGGCACGCACCGTCACCGCGCTGCTGGAGATCGTCGCCGAGGTCGGGATGACGCAGATGCAGGCCGATGTCAGCGGTGGCCAGTACGGCAACCCGACCGGCGTGTTCTACGGGGGCACCGGGCCGGTGTGGTCGCACACGTGGTTGCGCACGTTCGCAGCCGACCACCTGTCGGCGGCGCGCCGCGTCGGCATCATCGATCTCCACACCGGGCTCGGCCCCTGGGGCTTCGGCGAGCTGATCGGCAGCGAGTCGACCACCACGCCGTCGCATCAGCGCGCCCAGCGCTGGTGGGGCGACGTGATCTCGATGTTCGACGGCGGCAGCGTGTCGGCGCCGCTGGTCGGCGACTGGCAGGCAAAGGCTGCCGAACTGGCCCCGCAGGCCGAGGTCACAGCCGTCACGATCGAGTACGGCACGGTCGATTCGCTCACCGTGCTGCAGGCTCTGCGCGCCGATGCGTGGCTGCACAGCCACGGCGATCCCACCGGCGCCGAGGCACCGGCGATCCGCGCCGCCCTTCGCGCGGCGTTCGCCGACGACGACCCGGCGTGGATCGAGGCCCTGTGGCCGCGCTTCGAAGACGTGCTCGCTGCGGCGTTCCGCCAGCTGAGCGACTGAACGTGACCTCCGCACGCATCGACGCCGTCTGAACTGCCTCCGATCGGCGCGAGACGTGCGCTAGAACTGACCCATGTCGGTCTCTGCAATCGTCCTCGCCGCCGGTGAGGGCACACGCATGCGCTCCACCCGCCCCAAGCCGCTGCACATGATCTGCGGCCGCGGGATGGTGATGCACGTCATCCACTCGCTCGAATCGGTGAAGGTCGACCGCACCGTCGTCGTCGTCGGGCACGGCGCCGAGCGGGTCACCAAGAAAGTGCAGGAGCAGGCGCCGGACTGGGCCAACGTGTCCTTCGTCGAGCAGGAGGTCCAGCGCGGCACGGGCGACGCCGTGATGGTCGGCCTCACGGTGTTCCCGGGCGACGACCTCGACGACGAGTCGACGATCATCGTCCTGCCCGGCGACACGCCGCTGCTTCGTCCGGAGACGATCGACGAACTGGTCAGCACCCACGTCGCCAACGGCTACGCGGCCACTCTGCTGACCTCGATCGTCGACGACCCGACCGGCTACGGCCGTGTCATCCGGTCCGACGCGCGGGGTGCCCACGACCGCGTGCTGCGCATCGTCGAGCAACGCGACGCGACGGCCGAAGAGCGCGCCGTCAAAGAGATGAACACCAGCATCTACGCCTTCCGCCGCGACCTCCTCGGTCCTGCGCTGCGCCACCTCTCCCCCGACACCAGCCAGGGCGAGTACTACCTCACCGACGTGATCGGGGTGCTCAGCGGGATGGGCCACCGCATCGGCGCGGTGCAGGCCTCGCCTGCCGAGACCGCCGGCGTCAACGATCGCTGGCAGCTCGCACTCGCCGAACGGGAGCTGCGTGCCCGGACCAACCGTCACTGGCTGCTGAACGGGGTCACGATGCTCGACCCACGCCAGACGTTCATCGACGTCACCGTGCAGCTCGGGCGCGACGTCACCCTGTACCCGGGCACGATCCTGCAGGGTCGCACGGTCGTCGGCAACGGCTGCGAGCTCGGCCCCGACGCGCGCCTCGTCGACTGCGTGATCGCCGAGGACTGCAGCATCGAGAACTCCGTCGGGCGTGACGCGGAGGTCGGCTCCGGTGCCCACGTCGGCCCGTACGCGCATTTGCCCGCAGGCAGCTCGGTGGCTGCCGGGGAGACGACCGGCGCGTTCTACACTGCATCCGTCGACTGATACGAGAATCCCCGGGAGCAGTACATGGAGAAGGTCACCACCAAGCGGTTGTCGCTCTACACAGGGCGCACCCATCCGGCGCTCGCGCAGGAGGTGGCTGAACACCTGGGCCTGGAGCTCGGCGACGCGAACATCGTCGAGTTCGCCAACAGCGAGCTCCGTCCACGGTTCTCGGAGAGCGTGCGCGGCACCGACGTCTTCATCATGCAGTCCCACTTCGCGCACAACGGGCGCAGCATCAACGACTCGATCATGGAGCAGCTGATCATGATCGACGCTGCGCATCGCGCTTCGGCGAAGCGGATCACCGCGGTGTGCCCGTTCTACGGCTACGCCCGCCAGGACCGCAAGGCCGAAGGTCGAGAGCCGATCACCGCCCGCCTCGTCGCCGACCTGTTCAAGGCCGCCGGCGCGAAGCGGATGGTCTCGATCGACCTGCACAGCGGTCAGATCCAGGGCTTCTTCGACGGCCCGGTCGACCACCTCACCGCACTGCCCGTGCTGGAGCGCTACGTGCGCACCCACGCCTCCAAGGGCATGGTCATCGTGTCCCCCGACGCCGGCCGGGTGAAGGTCGCGGAACGCTTCGCCCAGCACCTGTCGGACATGGACGCAGACGTCGCGTTCATCAACAAGCGCCGCCCGAAGGGCACCACCAACATCGCCGAGGCCAAGGAGGTCATCGGTGAGGTCGACGGCCGCTGCTGCATCATCACCGACGACATGATCGACACCGGCGGCACCGTCGTGTCCGCCGCCGAACTGTTGCTCAAGCGCGGCGCCGCCGAGGTGTGGTGCATGGCCACCCATGGTGTGCTCTCCGGCCCGGCCGTCAAGCGCCTGCGCGACTCGCCGTTCAAGCGGGTCGTGCTGACCAACACCCTGCCGACCCCTGCGGCCGAGGAGCTGCCCCAGCTCGAGGTCCTCTCCATCGCCCCGATCATCGCCGAAGCGCTCAGCGCCGTGTTCGACGACACCAGCGTCAGCGAGATCTTCGGCGGCGAGAACCAAGCCTGACCACCAGCGAGGCTGACGAGCAGTGGTTTCGCGAGAATCCCGCCGATAGCATCGACAACCGTTCTCAGCTGACTCAGCACCACGTTCGATTGCAGGAAAAACATCATGTCGCAGACCACCCTTGTTGCTCAGACCGGCCGCGAAACCGGATCGTCCGCGTCCCGCCGCCTGCGCAGCGCTGATCTGATCCCCGGCGTGATCTACGGCCAGGGCATGGCTCCGGTCAGCCTGGCCGTCGGCCGCCGCGACCTGCGTCTCGCCCTCAGCGGCCCGGCCGGCTTCAACACAGTGCTCTCGCTCGAAGTCGACGGCAAGAAGTACCCGGCCGTCATCAAGGACGTGCAGCGTCACCCGGTGAAGCGCAACGTCAACCACATCGACTTCCTCCAGATCAACATGAAGGAGCTGCTCACGGTCTCCGTGCCGCTGCACCTCGAAGGCGAAGCCAAGGCCGTCATGGCACAGGGTGGCCTGGTCGATCCGTCGGTCGACACGATCGAAGTCGAGTGCACCCCGGACAACATGCCGAACCAGTTCGTGGTCGACATCAGTGAGATGCAGCCCGGCGATGTCATCCGCCTGTCCGAGCTCCCGATGCCTGCCGGCGTCACGGCGCTCGGCGATCCGGACATGGCCATCGTGACGGCGCTCCACGGCTTCACCGATGCCGAGCTCGAATCCGACGCCACGCCTGAGGCCGCCGAGGGCGACGGCGACGAGTCAGCCGCCGGCGACGCCGACGCTGCTGAGTGACCTCGCACCACTGACAGCTCTCATCTATGGCACTGTTCGGTCGCGGTGACCGGACCGAGCGCCGGGGCACCCCATACGACTTCCTGATCGTCGGCCTGGGCAATCCCGGCAAAGAGTACGCGCGCACCCGCCACAACGTCGGCGAAGAGGTCGTCGCGCTGCTTGCCGAACGCACCGGCGCTTCGTTCAAGGCCGGCAAGGACAAGGCCAAGGTCGCCGAGGTCACGCTGGGTGGGCATCGCTGCGTGCTCGCCTTTCCGCTCACGTACATGAACGACAGCGGCCAGGCCGTCGGCGCGATGGCCCGTCGCTACGGCATCGGTGACCCCGCCCAGATCATCGTCGTCCACGACGAGCTCGATCTCCCGCCGGCTCAGATCCGGGTCAAGGTCGGCGGCGGGCTGGCCGGCAACAACGGTCTGCGCAGCATCACCCAGCACCTCAAAACGCAGGACTACCTCCGCGTCCGCATCGGCATCGGCAAGCCGCCGTCGAAAGAGCGTGGCGCCAACCACGTGTTGTCGAAGCTGCCCAAGGCCGAGCGCGAGGCGCTCGACGTCGCGATCCAACTGGCCGCCGACGCCGTCGAGGTCCTCGTCTCCGAGGGCCCCGACGCCGCCATGCGCCAGTTCAACGTGCGTTAGATCAGGTCGAAGGCGTCGACGCCCCGGTCGGGAGGCTGGCGCACTTCCCGCCACCCTGGCTGATCGTCTGGCCGTCGGCGCTGAGCACGGGGTCGCCATCAGCGCCGGCGGCGACGATCAGCTGGGCGTCAGCCTCGCTGAACTGCGCGTACACGGCCTCGAGGCAGGCTTGATCGACGACGTAGCCCTTGCTCTCCAGGAACTGGGCGCCGAGGGTCTCGGCCTGCGCCTGTGTTGGGCTCAAACCCCCGTCGCCGCCGCTGCTCGCGTCGGACGCGGTGGTGTCGAGGACCGATGCGGCCGAGGCGGCCGCGGTCGTCGAGCTGGACTTGCTGTCGCTGCTGCACGACACAGCAGCAAGCATCAGCCCGACGCTCATGGTGATGGTGATCAACTTCTTCATGGGATCTTGGTCTCCTGGTTGCACGCGAGCGTCCGCGCGGGGCGCGTCGGACGTGTGCGAACACAAAAGACCTTGTTCCCCGAGACGTGGGGCTGAACCGCGATCTTGACGGAAGTTCACATCAGGTTCACACGGCGCGCATTGCGAAGTCCCCCTCCCTCCGGCATCGTCTTGAGGATGGCTCCGAGCTCGCGGGCGGCGTCGACGCGCCGAGATTTCATGCGTCGTGGTGTTGCCGCGGCGCTGGGCTCAGCCGTGCTCCTCGACGCCCTCGCCGGCCGGCCGGCCGAGGCCGCGCCCGGACCCGCGCCGTCGTCTCGAGCGATCAGTGGGATCTCGATGGTCGGCGACTCGCTCACCGTCGGCTCTGCGCCCTACCAGTCGAGTGACTTCAACACGGTCGGATGGTCCACGGCAGCTGTCAACGCGTTCAACAGCCGCAGCATCCACCGCAAGGAACAGGCCGACAGCTACACGGGCCTCACTGCGGTCGATGCGATCCGGAGCCTGTACGGCGACACGAACACCTGGGTGATCGCGCTCGGCACCAACGACTGCGTCGTCAACCCGGTGGCCGACTACGAGGACGTCATCGTCGACATGCTCGGTCGGATCGGGGCGACGCACCGGGTGCTGTGGATCAACGTCCACCTGCCCACGGCGAAGTCGAGCGAGACCGCATGGAACAAGGCCCTGCTCACCGTCGCCGATGCATGGCAGGGCGAGATGCGGGTCTACGACTGGGCATCGCTGGCCACGGCCCATCCGGAGTGGGCCACCGGCGACCACATCCACTACCACGACGCGGGCTACCGCTACCGGGCTGCGGTCGTGGCCAAGGCGTCGGTGCAGTCGTTCGGCGCGCCCGCCTACCTGCACTGGTGAGTCGGCCGGCCAGCGGGGCTCAGACCGTCGCGAGCGTCTCGTCCACCACGATCCGACCCTGATCGAGCTCGATCCGTCGGGTGAGACGCACGTTGGCCAGCAGCGTGCGATCGTGGGTCACCAGCAGCACCGTGCCGCCGAACGCTTCGAGTGCGATCTCCAACTGCTCGATCGCGGCCAGGTCGAGGTGGTTGGTCGGCTCATCGAGCACGAGGCAGTTGGTGCCCTTGGCCATCAGCAGCGCGAGCACGAGCCGGGTCCGCTCGCCGGGCGACAGTGACGTCGTCGGCCGGTTGACCTCACTGGCACCGATGCCGAACTTCGCCAGCAGCGTGCGCGCATCCGGGATGGTCATCTGGGTGGCCTGCATGAACGCTTCGAGCACGGTGCGCTGATCGGCCAGCTGCAAGCGGGTCTGCTCCAGCTCGCCGACCACCACGCTCGGACCGAGGTACGTCTCGCCCGCCGTCGGTTCGACTCGACCCAGCAGCAGGCGCAGCAGCGTCGACTTCCCGCTGCCGTTGTGGCCGACGATGGCCACCCGCTCGCCCGCGCCGATCTCGAGGTCGATCGGTCCGAGCACGAAGTCGCCGGCCCAGGCCGTCGCTGCCTGCAGTCGGGCCACCACGGCACCGCTGCGCGCGGCCTCGCCGAAGGTCAGCTTGAGCTGCCACGCCTCACGGGGCTCTTCGACGACCTCCAGCCGCTCCATCATCTTCTCCGTGCGCGCCGCCTTGCCCGCCAGCTGCTCGGTCTGGTTGATCTTGTAGTTGCGGATGTGCTTGTCCTTCTCGGACTTGTCGTTCTTGGCCTTGCCCAGACCCTGGTTGGCCCACTCCCGCTCGCGCTGGGCGCGCCCGGCGAGCGCACCCTTCTTCTCTGCGTACTCCTCGTAGCGCTCGCGGGCGTGCTGGGCGGCGAGGTCGCGCTCCGCGAGGTACGCGTCCCACCCGCCTGCGAAGACCGTGATGTCGTGTGTGAACTCGTCGATCTCGGCGACGTGGGTGACGACTCGCCGCAGGAACTCGCGGTCGTGGCTGACCACGACCAGGCCTGCCTGGAGGCCGAGCACCCACGCTTCCAAGCGGGCCAAGCCGTCGAGGTCGAGGTCGTTGGTGGGCTCGTCGAGCAGGAACACATCGAACCGGGCCAGCAGCAGCGACGCCAGGCTGCACCGTGCCGCCTCCCCACCGGACAGCGTGTCCATGGTCTGGTCGAGCAAGCGCTCGCTGAGGCCGAGGTCGGCCAGCACCTCGCCGACCCGCGCGTCGAAGTCCGCCGCGCCGATCGCCAGCCAGCGCTCGAGCGCGTCGGAGTAGCGATCATCGGCACCGTCGGCCGACGTCGCGAGGTCCGCCGTCGCTGCGTCCAGCTCGGTGGAGGCCGCGCCCACGCCGGTGCGGCGGACCAGGAACTCGGCGACGGTCTCGTCGGCACGACGTTCGGGCTCCTGGGGCAGGTAGCCGACGATCGCCTGCGGCGGCGCCACCGCAACGGTGCCGTCGTCGGCGCGCAGCTGGCCGCCGAGGATGCGCAGCAGCGTGGACTTGCCGACCCCGTTCGGGCCGACGAGCCCCACCCGCCAACCGGGTGAGACCGACAGGTCGACCTTGTCGAGGATGACCGCCTTGCCGATCGACAGTGCGATCGAGCGGGCGTGGAGTGATGCGTGTGCAGACATGGGTGAGCGAACCTTTCCGGGAGATCGTACGGATGGAGTCGCTCACGGACGCATGACCACAGGATGCCAGCCCGGCGCCACCCTGTTCGACCGGTTTTCACGTCGTTGTCAAACGTCGGCCATCGATACGCGAGCGGGGCGCCATCGGGTCACGCACGACACGTGGTTTCCTGCCGCCGGAACGTGCTCAGGCGTACAACGGGCGAGCATTCTGCCGAACGACTGATCGGATCGCTCACCACCAGACAGCAGGTCGAGCAGAACTGCGCCGCGGCGCAAAGCGCGGGAGCAGCGGACACCTTGTGGAACGACCCCGCATCGGTCGCGACGGGGCGGGCCACCGTCGACGCCGAGGCCGCGGTGCGCACGGCGTTGGGCCTCCCCCGCTCGCCGGCTGAGGAGCTGACCTGGTCGATCAGAACACGTGGTTTCCACGATGCCACGTGCGCGATCGCGGTGCACGATGAGCACGTGCTCCACCGGGCGCCGCGCGCGAGGGGAACACCACATGGCTGGAGACGAAGACGAGCTCTTCAACGAGAAGGTCGAGCTCGCCAAGGACATGGTCGAACGCGGCGTGACGGCCCGCGAGTCCTATCTCGGACGCATGGGCCGCACCAGCAGGGCACTCGGCATCGCCGCCGGCGCGGTCATGCTCTGGCTCATCCTGCTGTTCGGTCGGAGCTGCCGGGAGACCGACGGGGACAACGTCGCGCATCCGGCAACGACAACGACCTCCGCACCAGCGCCGGCGACGACCGCGGCACCGACCACGACAGCCGCACCGACCACGACGGTGGCACCGACCACGACTGCGGCTCCCACCACCACGGCTCTGGCGACGACCACGTCCGTCGCGATCGCGTCGGAGACCTTGGCCGCGCTCGCCTCAGCGAGCAACTACCACAACGACTCCCTGCAGCAGATCGTGCCCGATCTCCAGGTTGCGGGACTGCAGGTGTACTGCGACGAGGCGGCCGCCGTCGACATGCAGTACATCCAGGACCTGAACGCGACGACCACCTCCGCCGCGATCCAACCGCTGGTCAACACACTCGTCGGCGCGTTGAACACTCGACTGCAGATCGAGAAGGACTGTGCCGCGGCAACCAGTGAAGAAGCAGCGATCGCGCTGTGGAACGAGCAGAGCACCATCGACGCTCATCAGGCCAGCGTCGACGCCGACGCCGCGGTTCGATCTGCGCTCGGTCTGCCGCCGCTCTCCGGCTGACCGGTCAGGCGGAACCGCCAGCCGGTGGCGGCGCGGGATCGTTCAGGTTGTGGCGGAACATGATGCTCATGCGCGGGCCGACCGAGCGGGCGATCTTCGGGACGCAGTGCTCCCAGTCGTGCTGGCAGGCGCCACCCATCACCAGCAGGTCGCCCTGGCCGACGCTGAAGCTGCGCGAGTGTCCGCCGCCTCGGGGTCGGACCATGAAGTTGCGTGCCGCCCCGGTGCTGACGATCGCGACGACGGGATCCTCGTGGGTGAACCGCTCGCGGTCGCCGTGCCACGCCACCGAGTCCCGGCCGTCGCGGTAGAGGTTGAAGCCGATCGTGTCGAACCGGCGCGCGTAGTGCTCGCTCATCGCGAGGCGGATGTCGCCGAGTACGGGCAGCGCTTCGGCCGCGCTGTCGGAGCCGTCCCACCAGTGGGTGAGGCGCGGCTCGGGCAGGACCCGCTCCCACATCGTGACCGTGCGCTGGCGCCACGGCAGCAGGGTGAACAGATCGGCGAAGACCTGATCCGAGGCTCCGAGCCAGTTCGGCAGGGTGTCGATCCATGAGGTCGCATCCAGCCAGTGCCGCTCGAGCCCGGCGAACGAGGCGTCGATCACCGGCTCGGCCGCGCCGAACAGGCTCGACTGCCACATCAAGGAGATGTCGTCCTTGTCGATCGCCACATCGGTCGTCATGGGCGCAGTCTCGCGAATCGAACGCCTGTTCGCAACCCCACGTTCTAGGCTGACGCGATGAACGTGATCGAACTCGACCACATCGTGCTCAACGTCGCCGACGCCGAACGATCGCTGGCCTGGTACATCGGTGTCGTCGGGCTCACACCGGTGCGCGTCGATCTGTGGCGCGAGCAGAAAGCGCCGTTCCCTTCGGTCCGGGTCAACGACGGCACGATCATCGACATCGTCGAGACCAAGCGCGAGGTGAGCGATCGCAACATGGACCACCTCTGCCTCGTCGTCGATCGGGCCGACGTCGATGCGATCCTCGTCGATGCGCGGCTCGAGGTGGTCGAGGGGCCGGGCAGCCGTTCCGGAGCGCGGGGCGACGGCTGGTCGGTGTACGTCCAGGATCCGGACGGCAACACCGTCGAGTTCCGCAGCTACGGCTGAGGGCAGACCGGCGCGGGCTGGCCGCGCGCCGATATCGTCGAAGCTCCCGTGAACCTCGCGTCACTCCCCCCTCTGCTCCGCTCGGAGCCAGCTCTGACCCAGGCGCTCGGCAAGCCGAACGCCGTCATCGCGGTACCCGAAGCCGCCCGTCCGATCTCGCTGGCCGCGCTGCAGCACCTCAGCTCGCGCCGTCCGCTCGTCGTGGTCTGCCCCACGGGTACGGCTGCCGGCCAGCTCTACGACGACCTCCAGCAGTTCATGGGAGCCGACGAGGTCGCCCTGTTCCCCGCATGGGAGACGCTGCCGTTCGAGCGGGTCAGCCCGAGCGTCGAGACCATGGGCCGCCGGCTCGAAGTGCTGTGGCGGTTGCGCGATGTCGAGCGCTGCCCGGCGATCATCGTGGCCAGCGTGCGTTCGTTGCTCCAACGCCTCGGACCCGGCGCTGCAGACGTGGAGCCGGTGCGCCTCGCCCCGGGCATGACCATCGACGCCGATGAACTGCTGTCCTCGCTCGTCGCCAACGGCTACCGGCGCGAGGAACTGGTCGAGCACCGTGGTGAGGTCGCCCGGCGTGGTGCGATCATCGACGTCTTCCCCTCCACCGCAGACGCTCCGATCCGCATCGATCTGTGGGGCGACGAGGTCGACCGCCTGACATCGATCAGCGTCAGCGACCAACGCAGCACCGGGGATCTCGCCGAGGCGTTCGTGTTCCCGGCGCGCGAGCTGCTGCCGAGCGCCGCCGTGCGCGAGCGGGCGACGACGTTGATCGGCGACGAACCGTGGGGCCGCGAGCAGTGGGAACGGCTCAGCGAAGGCGCCCACTTCGACGGCATGGAGAGCTGGCTGCCGTGGCTCACCGACGAGGACCTGTTGCTCACCGACGTCCTGCCGGCCACCGGCAAGGTCGTGCTGATCGAACCGCGCCGGATGCGCGACCGGGCCAAGGACCTGCTCGACGAAGAGGACGACCTCGCTCGCGCGCTGGCCAGCACGTGGGGGCGCGATCCCGACGTGGCGTTCCCGCGGCTGCACGCCGAGCCGGACAAGCTGCTCGCCGGCCAGGGTTCGGGCACGGCCGGTGCGTGGCTGATGACCGTCACGCCGGAGAACCCCGACTCGCCGATGGTCCAGGCCAGCGGCTGGGGCCCGGTCGTCGGCGACGGCGAGGGCCTCACCAACCGCCTCAAGGAGCTGCTCGCCGACAAGTACAACGTCGTCGTCGCGGCCGACGGCGAGGGCTCCGCGCAGCGGCTGGCCCAGTTGCTGCGCGAGCGCGGCCTCGACTTCACCATCGCTCCGGCCGACGAGCCGCCGACCTTCAGCCGTCCGGGTGGCGTGGTCGTGGTGGCCGCGCTGCATCGCGGTGTCACCGTGCCGTCGGCGAAGATCGCGATCGTCGCCGAGGGCGATCTCACCGGCCGCCGCCGCACCCACCGCCAGCCGCGCGCTCGCAAGCGTCAGAGCGTCGGGTTCTTCGAAGACCTTCGCCCCGGCAACTACGTCGTGCACCAGCAGCACGGCGTCGGCCAGTACGAGGGCATGGTCAAGCGCACCATCGGC
>JAOBWQ010000353.1 GCA_025463425.1 Ilumatobacteraceae bacterium
GCCGCCGACGGGATCACCAACTTCGCCGGATCGATGCGGTTCATCTACCTCCACATCGGGTGGTTCGGCATCTGGATCGCGCTCAACGTCGGCCTGATCGGGATGGGCAACCGGTTCGACAAGTTCCCGTTCGGTCTGCTGACGATGATCGTGTCGCTCGAGGCGATCTTCCTCTCGACGTTCGTGATGATCAGCCAGAACCGGCAGGCCGCGCGCGCCGACATCCGCAACCAGATCGACTTCGAGAACAACATCCGCTCCGAGATCTGGTCGGTCCATGTCGGTCATTCACTGGGCATCGACGTCGATCACGTCGAAGAGGTCGTGCAGCGCGCGATCGAGGGTGCAGCCCAGGCCCTCAAAGAGGCGCAGAGCCCGGGCTGATCCGGGCTGATCCGGTCCAGGCTGCGGAGACGCACGGATCAGGGCGTCGGCAGCTCCGTCGAGCCGGGCGCGTCGTCGGCGACGAGGGTCGCGTCGTCGTCGTCCTCGTCGGTCGGGTCGATGTCGAAGCCGTCGTCGTCGGCTGCCTCGATGTCGCCGTCCTCGCCCGGCGCGTCGAGATCGACATCGCCTCCGTCGTCCTCGTCTGCGGTGTCATCGAAGTCGTCGCTCATGCCCGGATCCTACGCATGGCGCGGCCGTCGCTAGTCTGCGCCGATGTCCACCGATCGCATCTCCGCCACCCGTCGCATCGGCGCCTCGGCCGCCGACATCTTCGCCATCGTGTCCGACCCGAAGGGGCAGGTGGCCATCGATGGTTCGCACATGCTCGTCACGGCCCCGGATGCCGAGCCGTTGCGCGCCGTCGGCGATTCGTTCGTGATCGACATGGACCGCGACGCACTCGGCGACATCCCCCTCGGCCAGTACAGCGTGTTGAACATCGTGACCAAGATCGAGCCCGACGCGCTGTTGGAGTGGAACGTCGGCTCGGCCGAGCGTGGCCCCTTGGGGCACGTGTACGGCTACGAGCTCGTGCCGGTGGGCGATGCTGAGACGGACGTGACGTCGTACTGCGACTGGACCGACATCTCGGACGCGATCCGGGAGCGGGTCAAGTTCCCGATCGTGCCGAAGATGGCATTGATCACCACGCTCGAGAAGCTCGATCGTCTGGCAACGGCACCCAAGACCTGACGCCTCCGCCGCTCGAATTGGGCCAGAATGGGGCGCATCGAAACGGCGATGACCCCCATCCTCGATCCGTCGCAGGGACGTCCACGCGACGTCCCGCTCGGCACACCGTCGCGCCCGCTGTGGCGCGGACGTCTGCACGTCTTCGCGCTGTTCGCCGCGGTTCCCGCGTTCGTCGCGCTTCTCGTCGTGGCCGACGGCGATCGGGCTCGGATCGCGGTGTCGATCTACGCGCTCGGGCTGCTGTCGATGTTCGTCGCCTCCTCGACGTACCACCGATGGGTGCACACGCTGCGCGCCCGCGAGCTGTGGCGGCGGATCGACCACGCGATGATCTTCGCCGCCATCGCCGGCAGCGTCACGCCGATCTGCCTGCTCGGTGTGCCCGACACGCTCGGCGTCGTGCTGCTGGCGATCATGTGGACTGGCTGCCTGTTCGGGATCGGGATGAAGATCGCCGGCTGGAGGCACCAGCGCATCGTCGGCGGCGTCATGTACATCGCCGTGAGCTGGGTCGGCGTGATCGCGATCCCCGAGCTGTGGCGCAACACGGGCGTGCTGCCCGCGGCCCTGATGATCGTCAGCGGCGTGTTCTACACCGTCGGTGCGATCGGGTTGAACCGCCAGTGGCCGCGTCTGCGCCCGGCCGTGTTCGGCTACCACGAGGTCTGGCACCTCTGCACCGTGATCGCCGCCGGTTCCCACTTCGTCGCCGTGTGGTTGATCGCGTCCTGAGCCACGCTGGGTTCGCGGTACATCCGTACCGGTGACGAGACGGTCGGCGCGTAGTGTGGCGGCGGTGAAGATCGACAGCGTCACGGTGTACCGGCAGTGGCAGCCCTTCGCGAGCGGGACGTACACGTGCTCGGGCGGGCGGTCGGCCGAGGGGTTCGACTCCACGATCGTGCGCATCGCAGCCGACAACGGTCTGGTCGGTTGGGGCGAGATGGCGCCGCTCGGCAGCTTCTACGATCCGTCGTTCGTGGGCGGCGCTCGCGAGGGCATCCGTCTCCTCGCACCGCTGCTGATCGGGCTCGATCCCCGCGCGCCACATGTGCTCAACGAGGTCATGGACCTCCACCTCAACGGTCACCCGTACGCCAAGTCGGCGCTGGACATGGCGTGCTGGGATCTCGCTGCGCGGGCGGCAGACCTGCCGTTGGCCGAAGCGCTCGGCGGACGGTTCTCGACGACCGTCGACCTCTACCGGTCGGTCAGCCAGGCCGCGCCGGAGGTGATGGCGCAACAGGCGGCGGAGTACATCGACCATGGCTATCGCCGGCTCCAGGTCAAGGTCGGACTCGACCCCGACGACGACGTCGAGCGGATGGAGGCCGTGCTGGCCGTGCTGCCCGCCGGCACGGTGGTATACGCCGACGCCAACGCCGCGTGGCAGCCGGCGCAAGCGCGTCGCTTCCTGCGCTCGACCGCGCATCTGGACTACACGCTCGAGCAGCCGTGCGCGAGCTACGCGAACAACCTCGCGATCCGCGCCGCATGCGACCGGCCGCTGGTGCTCGACGAGTCGATCGACGGTGTTGAAACGTTGGTACGTGCGCATGCCGACCACCTCGTCGACGGGATCACGATCAAGATCGCCCGGGTCGGCGGCATCACCAAGGCACGGCTGATCCGCGACGTCGCGGTGCAGCTCGGCCTGCAGGTCACGGTCGAGGACACCGGCGGCGCGGAGATCGACACTGCCGCGATGGCGCACCTGTCGGTCAGCACGCCGAACCAGTCGCGCACCCACACCGTCGACTTCCACAACTGGGTCACGGTGTCCCACGGTGTGGCCGATCTGCGCTGCGTGGACGGGACGATGACGGCACCCGACGCGCCCGGGCTCGGTGTCGAGGTCGACATCACCGCACTCGGCGAGCCGTTGCTGGTGGTCTCGTGAACGTCCTCACCCTCGACGAGGTCGAAGCGCTCAGCGCGCGGATGCTCACCCGCGCCGGCGCCTCGGTGCTGCAGGCCGCACCCACCGCGCACAGCATCCGGGCCGCCGAAGCCGAGGGCATCCGCACCGTCGGCCTCTCGTACCTGCCGACCTACTGCGACCACCTCGCCTGCGGCAAGGTGGTCGGTGATGCAGTACCGGTCGTCAGCCGACCCCGCGCGGCCACCGTCGTCGCCGACGCTCACCACGGGTTCGCCCACGCCGCGTTCCGGGCGGCCGGGCCGACGCTGGTCGATGCCACGCGCGAATGCGGCGTCGGCATCCTCGCGATCGAGCACTCCTACTCCGCCGGCGTGCTCGGCTGGTTCGTCGAACAGCTCGCCGACGCCGGCCTCGTCGCGGTGATGTTCGCCAACTCGTCCGCGCTGATGGCGCCGGCCGGCGGATCGAAGCCGTTCTTCGGCACCAACCCGATCGCCTGGGCCGCGCCCCGAACCAGTGGCCCGCCCGTCGTCGCCGACCTCTCGTCGTCCGCCGTCGCGTGGGTCAAGGTCAACGCCGCAGCGCAAGCGGGCGAGTCGATCCCGCTCGGCTGGGCGCTGGATGCCGCCGGCCAGCCGACCACCGATGCAGTCGCGGCGCTCGGTGGATCGATGGCGCCGGCGGCAGGGCACAAGGGCTCTGCGCTCGCGCTGCTCGTCGACATCATGTCCGGCGGAGTGGCGGGATCGAGCTTCTCGTTCGAGGCGTCCGGTTTCGGGGGCAACGAGGGCGGACCGCCCGATGTCGGCCAGGTGATCCTCGCGATCGATCCGACCGCGACGATGGGTGCGGGCTTCGCAGATCGGATCGAGGTGGAGCTGCGCGCCATGGCTGATCAGCCGGGGGTGCGCCTTCCGGGCGATCGCCGGATCGGCTCGCGTGCCGACGCCGAGCGTGACGGCGTCGAGGTGCCCGACGAACTGCTCGCGCTCCTCCATGCATACGCCGACGACGGCCCGCCGCGCTGAGCCACCGCGTGGATGCTTCGCACAACCTCTACGCGATCCTCCGCGACGGCTTCGCGGACCGACTCGACGCCGTGTTCTTGCGGATGGCGGACGGCGTCATCACCTATCGCGACATGGATGCCCAGAGCAGCCGGCTCGCGACTGCGCTCGGCGAGCGCGGCGTGCGGCCGGGCGATCGGGTCGTCGTCCAGGTCGGCAAGTCTGCCGATGCCGTCGCGCTGTACCTCGCCTGCCTACGCGTCGGGGCCGTGTACGTGCCGTTGAACGAGGCGTACACCGACGACGAAGTGGCCTACTTCGTCGATGACGCGCAGCCGGTACTCGTGCTGCGCGGCTCGCTCGACGAGTTGATCGCTGAGGCGGCTCTTTCCGAGCCGCTCGGCTCGCTGGTCGATCGCGCCGGGCAGACCGCAGCGATGCTCTACACGTCGGGCACCACAGGCAAGCCCAAGGGAGCGATGCTGACGACGGAGAACTTGGCGTCGAACGGGCGGACGCTGGCCGCGCTGTGGGGCTTCTCCGCCGACGACGTGCTCGTGCACGCGCTGCCCATCTTCCACGTGCACGGTCTGTTCATCGCACTGCATTGCGCGATGTTGCGCGGCTGCGAGGTGCGCTTCCTGCCGCGCTTCGACGTCACTGCCGTGCGCGCCGCGCTGCCGGGGTCGACGGTGATGATGGGCGTGCCGACCTTCTACAGCCGCCTGCTCGCCGACG
>JAOBWQ010000371.1 GCA_025463425.1 Ilumatobacteraceae bacterium
GGGCGGTCGTAGACGTCCTGCGGGGTGCCGACCTGTTCGATCTTGCCGCGCGACATGACCGCGATCCGGTTGCCCATCGTCATCGCCTCGACCTGGTCGTGGGTGACGTAGATGAACGTCGACTCGAGCCGCTGGTGCAGCGCGATCAGTTCGGCGCGCGTCTCGCCGCGCAGCTTGGCGTCGAGGTTGCTCAGTGGTTCATCCATGCAGAACACGGCCGGCTTGCGCACGATCGCGCGGGCGAGCGCGACGCGTTGACGCTGGCCGCCACTCAACGCGCCGGGCTTGCGTGCCATGTACTCGCCCAGGCCCAACGACTCCGCCGCGGCGACGGCCGCCTTGGCACGCTCGACCTTGTCCACCTTGCGGACCTTGAGCGGGAACTCGATGTTCGCCTGCACGGTCTTGTGCGGGTAGAGCGCGTAGCTCTGGAACACCATCGCGACGTCGCGGTCCTTCGGCAAGATGTTGTTGACCATCGTCTCACCGATGTAGACCTCGCCCTCGGTGGGATCCTCCAAGCCGGCGATCATCCGCAGCAGCGTGCTCTTCCCACAACCGGACGGGCCGAGCAGGATCATGAACTCGCGATCGGCGACGTCGAGATCGACACCATCCACCGCCGTCACCCCGTCGAACTGCTTCGTGAGGTTCTTCAGTCGAACGTTCGCCACCGGCAGAGGGTACGCCATCCGGTCGGCCCGTCGTCGATCCGCGACGGGTTGTCCGTCCCGGTAGCGTGCGCTCCCGTGGAACTCGATCTGGATGCCATCGAAATCGATCTGGCCGACGTCGAGATCGCGCTCGCCCGCCTCGAGACGGGTCAGTACTGGACCTGCGAGGTCACCGGCAGGCCGCTCGGCGACGACCTGCTCGAGGCGCGACCCACCGCCAGGCGACTGCCGGAGGCGTAGTGGTTCGGCGTCGCTTCGGCGCGCTGCGGACCCAGCTCCAGAGGTCCGGGCGCATCGCGCTGCTCACCGGCCGGAACGGAGCCCGCTACGCGATCGTGCGCGTTCGCCGACGCTTCGTCGGCGCCACGCGCCGCGACGCGATGGACCAACGGTTCGCAGCGCGGGCCGCTGACGAGTTCACGGCCGAGCTCGGCAACATGAAGGGCGTGATGATGAAGGCCGGCCAGTTGGTCAGCTTCATCATGGAGTCACTCCCGGACGAAGCCCAGCAGTCCCTGTCGTCGCTGTTCGCCGATGCGCCACCGATGCCGGTCGAGACCGCCCGACGCGTCGTGATCGCCGAGCTCGGCGACGAGCCCGAGCGGTTGTTCCTCGACTGGTCGCCGAACCCGGTCGCCGCGGCATCGGTCGGACAGGTGCATCGCATCGTGCTGCGCGACGGTCGGCGGGCCGCGCTCAAGGTGCAGTACCCGGGTGTCGGCGATGCCATCGGCGCCGACCTCAACAACGCGCAGGCCATGTACTCGATGCTGAGCATGTTCGCCTTGAAGGGCCTGGACACGCGGTCGCTGGTCGACGAGCTGCGCGACCGGATGGGCGACGAGCTCGACTACCGCATCGAGGCGCGCAACCAGACGGAGTTCGCCGACTACTACCGCGACCATCCGTTCATCACCGTGCCGTCCGTGGTGGAGCAATGGTCGACCGGCAAGGTGATCGCCACCGAATGGGTCGACGGGATGGCGTGGAAGGACTTCATCGCCACGGCGGATGAAGCAGCCAGACGTCGCGCCGGCGAATCGATCTGGCGGTTCGCCCAGCACTCCGTGTACTTCCTCGGCGCGTTCAACGGTGACCCGCATCCGGGCAACTACCGGTTCCAGCGCGACGGCTCGGTGACCTTCCTCGACTTCGGTCTCGTCAAGCGCTGGTCACCCGGCGAGTGGCAACGGCTGTCGCCGACGCTCGACGCGGTCATCGTCCAACGCGACGCGGAGGCGACGATGGCAGCGATGGTAGATGTCGGCTTCCTGGTGCCCGATCACGGCCTGAGCGCCGAGCAGGTCCACGCCTACGTCAGCTCGCCGTACCTGCCGTACCTCAGCGACACGTTCACGTTCACGCGACAGTTCATGAAGGACACGTTGACGAAGATGATCGATCTCAAGGGGCCTCACGCGCCGGTGATCGAGAAGCTGAACATGCCCGCCAGCTTCGTGATCCTCGATCGGGTCGTCTGGGGCGTCTCGGCGCTGCTCGGCAAGCTGGAGGTCACCGCACCGTGGCGGGCGATGCTGCTCGAGTACCAGATCGGGGCGGCGCCGGCGACCGAGCTGGGCGAGGCCGACGCCGAGTGGCGAAACAGGAGCAGGTAGTCTCCCGGCGAACGATCGTTCATGTGATCCGTGGGGGAAACCAGGTGGCAGATCCATTCAAGGCCCGAGCGCCGTTTGCGCCATGGGATCGGCGCACGCTCCCCGGCCTGTTCGACGTCGAGGAGACCGCGCGGCGCGTCGGCAACTACAAGTGGGCCGAGATGAAGCTGTTCGAAGCCCTTGGCGGCTGGGTGGCCACGGTGCCAGAGCTCGATGTCAAGATGCGCCTCGGCACGCACTGCTACCACCACGCCTGGCACGCCGAACTGTGGCACAAGCGTCTCCCCGAGCTGCGTGAGATGAACCCGGATCGGCTCACCGTGCCGGCCAACGACGCGATGGTGCGCTTCGTCGAGGCGATGACCGAACCCGAAGCGCCGGACCAGACGATCGAGAAGCTGACCGGCGTCTACCGCGTGTTCATCCCACGGTTCA
>JAOBWQ010000383.1 GCA_025463425.1 Ilumatobacteraceae bacterium
ATGCGTGACATGGCGCTTTGGCATGCCGGGCGAGCCCCAAGTTGCACCCACCTTGTCCACAGGCAAACCCACTGGTTGCGCACAGGCGTCAGTAGGCCCGAATCTGCCACGTGACGGCCAAGTGAGCGTTCGTGACGTCGAGCGCTGTGGCGGTCGTGGTGTTGTTGCCTGATGAGAATGATGCGATGTCGACGCTGGCTGTGATGCCCGTCGTGTCGCTGCTGGTCCCGGTCTGCACTCCACCTGTGCCTGCGACCTGGAAGCCGGAGCTGGCGCCTGACAGGGTCGACGGGATCGTGTGATTGTGGCCAGGGTCGGTAATCGTGACTGCCGTATTCGGTGGGTCGATTGGGTGCGTGTGCGTCGGCAGGTTGTTGGCGCCGATTGTCTTGGTGTTCGCTCCACCTACTGCACCGAGGGCCGTCGTGCCGGAACCGAGCAAGGTGCGATCCGTGACGTTGGGCAGCACGAGTGAGCTGCCTGACTTCCAGGCGGCTGGGGCGATGCCCCACAGCACTGGGTAGAGCGTCTGAGCGTTACTCACGGTCTGGTTGAGCAACAGCCAGCCCGTATCCGCCGATGCGTTGATGGTGGCCCTGATGGTGCCCGCTGGGCATTGGGCGTTGATGGCGGCTTCTACGGCGTCAACGGCGGCGGCGTTCCAGGGGTCGCCATCGATCAAGGCGAGGTCAAATGCTGACATGTCAGATCCTCCTGTAAGAGGTGGTTGAGCCAGCAACATCGGTTTCGATGGTGGCTGCGATGTGAATGGTTTGGTCGTTCTGCGGCTCGATGTTGAGCGTGTATCCGCAGACGAAGTAGTTCGAGAACAGCACCCCCCTTCTCCTCCTCGGACATGAGAGGCGAGATGGAAGCGGGCTTCATGCACGAACTACAGGACGCCAAGGACGCTGGCCTGCCGAATGACTCGATCATCGAACGCATGGCCCGAACGATTCCTGAGGCCAAGATCGCGGAGATGATCTCCCGGCTTCTCTAGGCCAGCAGACCTTCCATGAGGTCCGCTGCGCCTCTGTCCTGCTCCGGCAGCCAGTGCCCGTACACATCGAGCGTCACAGCCGTGCTGGCGTGCCCCAGACGCTTGCTGACAGTCGTCACGGGCACACCTGCCGCAAGTTGCTGAGTTGCTGCGTAGTGGCGCAGATCATGCAGGCGGTGGGTGTGGTCGGAGAGTCGGCCGAATGCCAGGGTGAGATAGTGCGGGCGCCACGGTGTAAGGCCCAGGTCGTGGCTAAACACCCACACCGGGGCCGGCAAGCCTTGTTCGGTCGCCTGGGCTGCCTGACGGACACGAAGCGCCTCTAGGGCTGCCATCGTCTCTCTGCCCACCGCGATCTTGCGGTGGCCTCGCGTGCCCGTCTTGGTGGGTCGTTCGATCAGCTGGTCGTCAGACTCGACCAGCGACCTGCGGACGTGGATCTGATCGTCAGCCACATCGATCCACTTGAGCGCCACGCCCTCGCCTCGACGCACGCCCGTGGTCGCTGCCAGCCGCAGGTACACCTGCAGGTCTTCGTTGACCTGTGCGGCGCTCTCTATGATCGCCCGCACTTGCGCAGGCGTGGGCGGCTGGATCTCTTTCGTTTGTGCCTTGGGCTTGTCGGCCTGCTGGCATGGGTTCGACGTCAACCACCCGTAGCGAACGGCACGGTTGAACGCTGCGGACAGCAGACGGTGAACCTTGCGGATCTTGTGCTCGCTCGCGCCCGAGCTACGGAGTTCCCGATACATCGAACTGACGATCACGGGCGTGATCGTTAACACCTCACGAGAGGCGAAGGCTGCAGGGATCGCAGCTTCGCCCTTTCGGTAGAAGTCGATCGATCCAGGGGACAGCCTCGCTGCGCCATCTCTGATGTAGCCGTCCACCACCTCGGCAACCGTGTGCCCGCCCTTTCCAGGCGTGCCGCCCATCGTCAGCTTGAGCTGAGCTTCCAGCATCTTGGCTTCCGCTTGCGTCATCACGGCCGCTGACGTGGCCTTCTGGCCCGCATGACGGACGACTGCTCGGTACTTGCCGCTGGGAAGTTTCTCGACGCTCACGGACCGATCGTCCCATACGTCCCACGGTCGAGTCAACCATGAGGGTGGAAATGGCCTCTGACCTGGTGGGGCGGGTGGGTATCGAACCCACGACCCAGGGATTATGAGTCCCCTGCTCTAACCACTGAGCTACCACCCCTTGGCGTCTCGGGAACTCGCCCCGGAAACGCAAACGGGGTCCGACGAACGGACCCCGCATGGCTCCGAGAGCAGGGCTCGAACCTGCGACCCGCTGATTAACAGTCAGCTGCTCTGCCAACTGAGCTATCTCGGAAAGGCACCCAGAGAGTAGCAGCGCGCCATGTGAGTTCCACGTCCATTCGAACCTCGAGCGGTCGTGCCGACGATGTCACGAGAAGTCATCGTGGGGATGACATTTCGGGCCTGCGTGGGACCTACATGGCTCGCTGCGGCACGGCGATCACTCGGCGTCGAGGAACTCTTTCAGCTTCTGGCTGCGCTGGGGATGGCGGAGCTTGGCGAGGGTCTTGGCCTCGATCTGGCGGACCCGCTCGCGGGTCACACCGAAGTACTTGCCGACCTCTTCCAGGGTGCGGGCCTGCCCGTCTTCGAGGCCGAAGCGCATCCGGACGATCTCCTGCTCGCGCTCGCTGAGCTCGCCCAGCGCTTCGTCGACGGCAGCGATCAGCATCTTCTTCGCGGCTGCATCGTCGGGTGCGTCGACCGAGCCGTCCTGGATGAAGTCGCCCAGGTTCGAATCGTCTTCCTCGCCGACCGGCGAGTCGAGCGAGAGCGGGTCCTGGGAGATGCGCAGGATGTCGCGGACGCGCTCGACCGGGATCTCGCAGCGCTCGGCGAGCTCGTCCAGTGTGGGCTCGCGCTCCAGCTCCTGGTGCATCTGACGCTGCATCCTCAGGACGCGGTTCATGCTCTCGACCATGTGCACGGGGATGCGGATCGTGCGGGCCTGATCGGCGATCGACCGGGTGATCGCCTGACGGATCCACCAGGTCGCATACGTGCTGAACTTGAAGCCCTTGGTGTAGTCGAACTTGTCGACCGCGCGCATCAGGCCGAGGTTGCCCTCCTGGATCAAGTCGAGCAACTGCATGCCGCGTCCGCTGTAGCGCTTGGCGATGCTGACCACCAGACGGAGGTTGGCCTGGATCAGGTTGCTCTTCGCACGCTGACCCGTGGTCACGACGCGCAGCAGGCGACGTTGCTCGGCGGAGTCCAGCGAATCGCCGCCCTCGTCGATCGCAGCCGCCGCGGCGTACCCGGCTTCGATCTGCTGGGCCATCAGGCGCTCTTCGTCGCCGCTGAGCAGACCGACCCGCCCGATCTCCTTGAGGTACATCCGGACGGTGTCGCCGGTGGGACCCGTCTCGTACTTCTCCGACATCCGCTCGGCGCGGCGCCGACGGCGCTTGACCAGCACACCGGCGGCATCGTCCTCCGGTTCGGCAGCCGCTGGCACCGGCGCGCCGTTGGGCGGCGTGTCCGAGTCATCGGCGACCTCGTCGACGGCGTCGTCGATCGCAATGCCGCGTCGCGCGAGCTCGTCGGTGACCTGCGCCAGCACCTCCCCGGTCAGTTCGATGTCGAGCAGGGCAGCTACAGCGTCATCCGCGCGGACTGATCCGAGCTGCGATCCGGTGAGGACGAGGGCCTGCCACTTCTGCGCGTCGACACCAGGGAACGGCAGGTCCACGGTGGGGGCCTCCTCGTTCGTGTTGGTGTCGCTGTCGGTCAACCGCGCTCCTCGTTCCGTCGCTGGAGCCACCCTAGCAACCACTCCGCGGCGGCTTGAGGTGCCTGAGGGATCAACAACTGCTCCAGATGAACTCTTGCCTCCGCGTCTTCACGGATGGCCACAGAGTCGGTGATCCGCAGGCGCTGCGACAGCTCGCGCTTGACGGTGGCGGCGATGAGGTTCATCGCCTCGATCTCCGGATCAGCGTCGACATCGGTGACCGCGGCACGCTCCAACATCTCGCGCGCCTCCGGATCGGCGTGCTCGATCGCGGCTTCGATGTGCCCGCCCGATTCGGCCAGAGCGAGGAACGCGCGGCGGTTGACCTCGTCGCTGAACAGCTCCTCCATCAGCCACGGGGCGATCTCGTCCCAACGCTGCATGAGCAGCGCGATCGCCACGAACTCGGCGTTGTCGGCGACGCCTCGCTGTCGCTGCTGGGAGACGCGCACGACCGGGTTGCGCTGACGCTTCTCGGCGATCCGCAGCAGCTCACCGAGCGGCAGCCCGGTGTGCGCAGCGACCTCGCCGGCGTACAGCTGCCGGACCATCGGGTTGGGATGCTCGTTGAGCACGGCCATCGACTGCTCCCCCACCTTCGCCCGTTCCTCCGGTGAGCGCATCGGCTTGCCGAGGAGGACGCGGTTGAGGCGGAAGCGGAG
>JAOBWQ010000410.1 GCA_025463425.1 Ilumatobacteraceae bacterium
CGCACCAAGGGTTCGCAGCTCGCGACCGAACGTGCCCGGCAGGTGCTGCCGATGGGCGTGCCGTCCAGCTTCCAGGCGTACGACCCCCATCCCATCGTCGTCACGCGGGCCCAGGGCAGCTGGATGGAAGACGTCGACGGCAACCGCTACACCGACTACGACATGGGCTTCGGCGCGCTCTTCGCCGGGCACTGCCACCCGCTCGTGCGCGCCGCGGTCGAGGCTCAGCTGGACAACGGCACACTGTTCGTCACGCCGTGCGAGACCAACGCCGACGTCGCCGAGATGTTGGCGGCGCGGTACGGCCTGCCGATGTGGCGGTTCACGAACAGCGGTACGGAAGCCACGATGGACGCGATCCGCGTCGCTCGCGGCGCCACGGGCCGCGAGAAGATCGTCAAGGTCGAAGGCGGCTACCACGGTCACCACGACGAAGTCATGATCTCGATGAAGCCGCCGCTCGATCAAGCCGGGCCGGCCGACAACCCCACTCCGATCCCCGGCACCGCCGGCATCACCAGCGCAGTGCTGGCCGACACGATCGTCATTCCGTACAACGATCCCGAAGCGCTCGAGCGGGTGTTGCGCAGCGGTGAGGTCGCGTGCTTCATCGTCGAACCGGTGATGGAGAACATCGGGATCTGCAAGCCTGTCGCGGGCTACCTCGAAGCCGTGCGCGAGATCACCCAGCGGTACGGCACGTTGCTGATCTTCGACGAGGTCAAGACGGGCATCACCGCGGGATGGGGCGGCGCGACGGGCACGTTGGGCGTGCTGCCGGACCTCGTCGCTCTCGCGAAGAGCATCGGTGGTGGCCTGCCGCTCGGTGCGTTCGGTGGCAAGCGCGAGTACATGGACCAGATCACCCAGGGCCGGGTCATGCACCTCGGCACCTACAACGGCAACCCGCTGTGCATGGCTGCCGCCAAAGCCGTGCTCGGCGAGATCTGCACGCCGGCCGCGACACAGGGATGCATCGATCTCAACGAGGAGCTGCTCGGTGCGTGCGACGAGATCATCAGCACCGCCGGCATCACCGCGCACACCGTGCAGTTCGGCGCCAAGGGGTGCATCACCTGGGCCGCGGAACCGATCCGCAACTACCGCGACTACAAGGCCACCGACTTCGACCTCGCCTTCGCGCAGTGGATCCACGGCATCAACCGTGGCATCCTGCTGCCGCCCGGCCTCGACGAGCAGTGGCTGATCTCGATGATGCACGGCCACGACGACGCGATGCGGTACGCATCGGTGTTCGCCGAGTTCGTCGAAGAGCTCGTCGCCTGACGCCGACGCACGGAGCGCAAGGCGGACCGGGTCGTCAGCTCCAGCGGCGCTCTTCGCGATAGGACGTCCGGCGGATCGGTTGTGACCACCGGTCGCGGCGCCTCGAGGCGGCACCGCCTGCGAGGCAGCCGAGTCCGGCCGCGCACAGCACGAGGGTCAGGCCGACCAACAGCGGCAGCGAGTCCCGGGCCAGGCGCGGCACGGCACCGACCCACACGTTGCTGGTGAACAGCGGCACCACGAACGCCGGCACCACGTAACCGACGATCACCAGCAGCAGCGCCATGCCGAAGAAGAGGACCGACAGCGACCGCAACAGCTCGGCCCGCTCCGGATGGGCGGCGAACGCGAGCACGATCAGCAGCACCGCAAGGCCGCCCGCGATCGGGACCAGCCACTTGAGCACCTGGCGGATGATCGACAGCGCGCCCACACGCGGCACCGGCAAGGTGATGGTGGGCACCACCACCGTGCGCTGGTCGCGCAGGATCTGGACGACGTCTTCGGAGGTGATCTGCACCGGCTTGTCGTTGGCGCCGATGAGGTGCGCGTGGGCGTCTCCGATGATGTTCGCCACGAGCTTCGCGCCCTGGTCGGTGTTCAGCGTCTGGAGCACGATGCTGTGGATGTCGACGGCGGTGAACTGCGGCAACTGGGCGACCGTCGCGTCGGCGACGAGCGTGGCGATCTCGTTCTTGATGTCCTTGTCCTCGAGCACGGCCGAGGCGGTCTCGCGCGTGTGGCCGGGGGAGAAGGCCGTGTACTGGAGCCAGAAACCGCTCAGGGCCAGGCTGCCGGCGATCGCTGCGAGGCCGAACAACAAGCTGGCAAGTGAGCGGCGCACGGCGGACATCATGGCACCTCCGTTCCAGTCCGGACGCAGCGCCTGTCAGCCGATTTGATGTCGATACCATGACGGCGTGCCCCACCAACGCCCGCCGTTCGGTCTGCTCATCCGGCGGGCGATCCTGTTGCGTTGCGCGTGGTGTGGCGATCGCCGCGGCTTCCGTCGGGGGTGGTTCGGTCGCACTGCCAACTGCCGGCACTGCGGCATGTCCGTTCAACGTGGCCAGGACGGTTTCGAGCTCGGCGCGGCATCGGTCAACGCGATCCTCACCCTCGGCGCGCTGATCGCGGCCGCAGGGATCTCGATCGTCGTCAGCTATCCCGAGGTCGCGGTGCGCCCGTTGGTGATCGTGCTCGGCATCGCTGCGGTGGTGCTGCCGATCGTGCTCTACCCCTTCACCTTCACGCTCTGGTTCGCGATTGAGCTGGTGATGGAGCCTCCGTCGCCGGCCGATCTGGCCGCCGCAGCGGCGCGTGCCGAGCAAATTCAGATCGGTGCTTGATCGAACGCTTGTACGAAGTTACAGTGCTGTTGTTCGATACGGAGCACTGTCACACCCCTTCCGTATGGTGCACCGCAGCACACCAAGCAACAACGAAGCACCGACAGAAAGAGCAGGAAGATCATGGCAATGGAGCGTGAGAAGGCGCTGGAGATGGCGCTGGCATCGATCGACAAGCAGTTCGGCAAGGGGTCCATCATGCGGATGGGCGAAAAGACCTCACTCGGCATCGACACGGTGCCCACAGGAGCGCTTGCGCTCGACCTCGCCCTCGGCATCGGCGGCCTGCCTCGCGGCCGCGTCGTGGAGATCTACGGCCCGGAGTCGTCGGGCAAGTCCACGCTCGCCATGCACGTCGTTGCCGAAGCGCAGCGCAACGGTGGCATCTGCGCCTACGTCGACGCCGAGCACGCGATGGATCCCATCTACGCCCGGGCCATCGGCGTCGACATCGATCAGCTGCTGATCTCCCAGCCGGACACGGGGGAGCAGGCGCTCGAGATCGTCGACATGCTCGTGCGCTCCGGCGCACTCGACGTCGTCGTCATCGACTCCGTCGCGGCGCTCACGCCCCGCGCCGAGATCGAGGGCGAGATGG
This sequence comes from Ilumatobacteraceae bacterium, assembly GCA_025463425.1. GTDB lineage: Bacteria > Actinomycetota > Acidimicrobiia > Acidimicrobiales > Ilumatobacteraceae > WLMZ01. The sequence goes on from JAOBWQ010000410.1 coordinate 3,235, forward strand.
GCGACAGTCACGTCGGCCTGCAGGCCCGCTTGATGAGCCAGGCCTTGCGCAAGCTCACCGGCAACCTGAACAAGACCAACACCATCGCCATCTTCATCAACCAGTTGCGCGAGAAGATCGGCGTCATGTTCGGTTCGCCCGAGACCACGCCCGGTGGACGTGCGCTGAAGTTCTACTCGTCGGTCCGGCTCGACATCCGCCGCATCGAGAGCATCAAGGACGGCGCCGAGGTCGTGGGTTCGCGGACTCGAGTGAAGGTCGTCAAGAACAAGGTCGCCCCGCCGTTCAAGCAGGCCGAGTTCGACATCATGTACGGCAAGGGCATCAGCCGCGAGGGCGGCTTGCTGGATCTCGGCGTCGAGATGTCCATCA
>JAOBWQ010000423.1 GCA_025463425.1 Ilumatobacteraceae bacterium
CGCCGACGTTCGACGAGGACCTCCTCACCGTCAGCATCGCGTTGAACGACGGCACCCGGCTGATCGATGTCGTGCGCACCCTCGACGACGCCGGTGTCGACGCCGTCGACATGAACCGTCGTGAGGCGACGCTCGACGACGTCTTCCTCACCCTCACCTCGCCCAACCGCGATGCCGATGCACCGTTGGATCGCCAGCCAGAAAGTGTCCTCGCATGACCGCCGTCCTCACACCTTCCGCCATGCCGGCCCGCCGGCCCGTCGACCACGACGCCGAACCGGGCGGGTTGCGTGCAATGCTCGCCGACACGCTCGTGTTCACCCGACGCAACCTCGAGCACATCCGCCAGATCCCGGAGAAGCTGCTCGACGTCACCGTCCAACCGCTGATGTTCGTGCTCCTGTTCGCCTACGTCTTCGGCGGCGCGATCAACGTGCAGGGCGGCAACTACCGCGAATACTTGATCGGCGGCATCCTCATCCAGTCGCTGTCGTTCGGGATGATGGGGCCGGCGACGGCGATCGCCACCGATCTCACCGAAGGTGTCATCGACCGGTTCCGTTCGTTGCCCGCCATCCGTTCCGCCTACCTCCTCGGTCACTACCTGGCCGAACTGGCCGGCATGGTCCTGTCGATCGTGGTGCTGCTCGGCACCGGGCTGATCGTCGGCTGGCGCACGCACACCGACATCTGGCACATCGGTGAGGCGATCCTCCTCCTGCTCGTGTTCGCCTCGGGGATGATCTGGCTCGGCACCGTCATCGGCATCATCGTCCGTTCACCCGACGCGGTGATGGGGGTCGGCTTCGTGATCGTGTTCCCGCTGACGTTCCTCAGCAGTGCCTTCGTGCCGATCGTGAGCATGCCCAACGTGCTGCAGTGGTTCGCGTCCTGGAACCCGGTCACGATCATCGTCGCGGCCGTGCGCCAGCTGTTCGGCAACCCGCTCGCCCCGATCACCAAGCACGTCTGGCCGATCGACCACCCCGTCGTCGCGGCCTGGGGCTACTGCCTGATCATCCTCGTGATCACCGTGCCGATGGCCCTCCACCGGTACCGCCTGCGCACCAGCGACTGACCGCTCGCCGGAGTCAGGGAGGTGGGTCAGACGCTGGCGATGTGGATCGCGAACTCCGGAGAGGCCATGAGGGTGCGGCAGCGCTCGAAGCGGCCGACCGCGTAGGCCCAGAAGTCGTCGACCGGGTTGTGGTTGACGTGTTGGATGACGCCCCACAGCGTCCAGAGCAGATCGCACATCGCCTTGTGGATCACCATCCGGGCCACCTGCTCGATCGGCGGATCACCGTTGAAGTACGCGCGCAGCAGCGTCGCGTCCTGCTCGGCACTGAAGCCACCCTCGACGGACAGATCGCCGAGGTCCCACATCGGCTCGTTGTTGCCGGCGTACTCGTAGTCGATGATCAACATCCGGTAACCGGTGTCGAGGAAGTTCTCGCACAGCGGGTCGCAGTGCGACGCCACCAGCGGAACCGGCTTGGCCTCGAGCGCGGCCCGAGCAGCTTTGGCCTGCAGAAGCGTCGCCTCGTAGCCGTCAGGCAGAGTCGCGCCCTTCGATGCGAGCAGCGCCTGGTACTCGTCGATCATCCGGAACAGCTGGAAGTCTTTCGAGAAGGGTGCTGAGTGATCGTGCAGCCGACGGAACGCGATGCCCGCGCGCGAGACGGCTCCGAGGTCCTTGAACGCAGCCGGGCTCATCGTCTCCGCCCGATCGACGTACCGGGTCACCATCAGCCCGTCCGAGGCGTCGAAGAACAGCACCTCGGCGTTGACGTCGGCCTCGGAAGCCGCGCGGGCAGCCACGGCCTCGGCCGCTCGGTCGATGTACTCCGCGGTGCCGGCGCCGGGCACGCGCACCACGAAGCGCTCACCGGCGTGTTCGACGAGGTGGTTGACGTTGGTGAGCCCGGCCAGGCGCCGCGCCGATGCCGGGTCGACATCGGCCAGGAACGGGATCCGCGGGAGGCACTCGGCCAGCGTCGTCACGAGCTGTGCCCCCACCCGCGGTTCCCCGCGTGAAATGTCGCGGTCTCGGGGGCTGTCGTTTGCGCGGATCCGCTCGAGGCGGGGCGGTCAGCTGCGGAGACGGGCATTGGTCGGATCGTACAACGCGCCGGTGTGACGGGTCGCTGGGATCGCCTCGCCGTAGACCTCGATCACGAAGTCGGTGCGATCGGCGAAGACCGCCGGCAGGTAGCCGTAGGCGATCGGCTTGCCGATCGTGTGACCGAAGTTCGCGCTCGTCGTGAAGCCGACGACCTGACCGTCGGCGATGATCGCCTCACCGCTGACCGGAAACGCCATTGATTCGAGTGTGAACGTGCACAGCCGACGCTCGATGCCGGCGGCCTGTTGAGCCACCAACGCATCGCGGCCGATGAAGTCGCCCTTGCCGAGATCGACCCGCCAGGCCAGGCCGGCCTCCCACGGCGACGTGTCCGGAGTGACGTCGGTGGACCAGTAGACGTAGCCCTTCTCCATCCGCAGTCGGT
>JAOBWQ010000426.1 GCA_025463425.1 Ilumatobacteraceae bacterium
GCTGGTCGTAGCCCGACGACACCCACGGGGCGCGGATCAACACCTCACCCATCACGCCGACGCCCACCGACTCCACTGCGCGCGCCGGGTCGAAGTCGAGCGGTGCGATCATCACTCGGACGCCGGCGACGGGCGTGCCGACGCACACTCCAGCGGCAGCGGACCCGGCGATCGCAACGTCGATCTCGGGCAGGCTGATGTCGGCGACGGGGAGGCACTCCGTCATCCCGTACGGGGTCCGCAGCGTCGCGTTCGGACAGAGGTCGGCCATGGCGCGCAGCGTCGCGACCGGCACCGGCGCACCGGCGGAGAGCACGAGTCGCACCGAGGCGAGCCGTGGATCGGGTACCGCACCGGCGGTCCGCACGACGTTGGCCAGAGCGGCCGGCGATGCGAACACCACCGTCGCCGCGACCGAACTGACCGCTGTGACGAGTGCCTCCGCGGTCAGTGTCCCCGGCCTCGTGACATCGACGTCGGGGATCGTCGAGGCGATCCCGAGCGCCGGTCCGTACAGCGCGAACGGCGCGAACGCGGCGACCAGCCGATCGTCGGCACCGATGTCGTACAGCGCGGCGAGCGCATCTCGCTGGCTGCTCATCTGGCCGTGGGTGTAGCGCACGCCCTTGGCCGGGCCGGTGGCACCAGACGTGTACAGCACCGCCGATGGATCATCGGGTCGCGGCTCGGGCGGCAATGGGGCCGTGGAGCGGGCCAGCACGCCGAGCGTCGCGACGGCACCGAGGGCACGCACGCGACCGACCGCGATCAGGCGGGCACGTGGCGCCCAACGCAGGACGCGCGCTGCGGCCAGGGCCTTGGTCGGCCCGATCACCCACTGCACGCGGGCGCCACGCACGGCTCGACCGAGACCACGCAGGCCGAGCCCGCGATCGGCGATCACCGTGACTGCGCCGGCTCGCCAGCAGGCGTACACGGAGGCCAGCAGATCGACGCCCGGCAGCACCAGCACCGCGACTCGGTCGCCTGGCCGCACGCCCGCCGAGGCGAGCCCGGCGGCGATGCCCATCACCCGCTGGTGGAGATCGACGAACGAGGTCTCGGTCCGGGTCGCGCCGTCGACGAAACCAGGCGACGGATCGTTCGCACGGCGGGTCAACCCGGCCCAGATCGGCTCCAGCGGAGCGGCCGTCGGTGGAGGGACCGCCTCCGGCGCAGCGACGGCTGCCGGCCGATCGATGTCCGCGACCGTCGCGTGGGTCGGAACCGTCGCCGACTCGATCCGCTCGGCGAGCCAGGCCTCGACGACACCGACCACGTCGGCTTCCTCGACGACGAGGTGACCCATCGTCGGGAACCGGTGCAGGTCGGCGTACGGCAGACGGGCGGCGAGATCGTGAGCGAAGTCGTCGTCGAACACCGGATCCGCGGCACCCCAGGCGAGCAGCACCGGCACCGTCAACGCGTGGATGCCCTCGGCGACCGCGGCGATCGCAGCGGCTGACGGGTGCGAGTCGTCGAACGGCACGTCGGCCACGAAGTCGGCGATCGCCTGGCGGTCGCGTGCCCGTCGGTACGGTGCGCGGTAGCCGCTCCGGGCGATTGCGGTGACTCGCCGCCCGGACAGCGCGAGGGTGCCGTCGACGAACGTGCGGGTGCGGCGACAGACGAGATCGGTGAGCGGACCTGACGCGGCAAGGCGGATCAGCGCCGGCGCACGCCGTCCGGCGGGCACCGCGACACCGGTGTTGCACAGCACGACGCCCACCACCTGATCGATGTTGCCGAGCACCCAACCGAGCGAGATCGGCCCGCCCCAATCGTGGGCGACGGTGATCACCGGGCCGGTCACGTCGAGCGCGGCGACGACGTCGCCGAGATCTTCGACGCGCTGGGCGAACCGTCGACGTTCGGTGCGTTCGGAGAAGCCCATCCCGAGCTGGTCGACAGCGATCACGCGGTAGCGATCGCCGAACCGTTCGACGAACCGCCGCCAATGGAACGACCAAGTCGGGTTGCCGTGCACACAGAGGATCGTGCCGACGGGCTCGGCGGGGCCGTTCTCGAGCACGTGCCACGTACGGACCACGCCCTCGCGATCAGCCACGCGGACCACACGCGACCACGCCGGGTCGATCCCCCAGCGGCGCCACTGCGCAGCCGACGAACGTGCGACGACGCTCACCGCAACGCCCGGTCCAACGTTCGCGCGCTCACCGCAACGCCCGGTCCATCGTTCGCGCGCTCACCAGGTCAGTTCGGTGAAGCTCATGTTCAGGCCGGAGCCGACGCCCATGCAGAGGACCCGCTCGCCGGCGGTGATCGAGGGTGCCTCGCCCGCCAGGGTGATCGGGATCGCGGCGGGCCCGACGTTGCCGAACTGCGGATAGGTCAGCGGCACCTTGGCCGGGTCGATGTCGAGCCGCTCGCAGAGCAGCCGGGTGTGCACCGAGCTGACCTGATGGATGATGTAGCGGTCCATGCCCTCGGACCAGTCGTACTCGGACTTTGCGTCGTTCCAGCACGCCAGGCCGAGCTCCAGTCCGGCATCGAGCAACGCCCGGGTGTCGGTGGTCATCTGCTCGAGATCGCCGACGCACAGCCGGTTGTGCTGGGTGGCAGCGCGGACCACGCCGCCGACGATGCGGTGCGCGTCCGGATGCTGTTCCATGCTGCCGATCACCATCGCCGCGGCACCGGATCCGAGGGTCAGCGAGGCGAACTCGTCGAACACGTCGATGGCCGACGCGGTCTCGGACTGGAGCCGCTTGATGGTGGCCAGCTGGGTCTGTCGACTGCCCTCACCGTCGACGATCAGCGCGTACTTGATGAACCCCGCGTCGATCGCGGTGGAGGCGAGGTGCATCGCGTTGACGAAGCCGAGGCACGCGTTGGCGAGGTCGAAGTTGTTGCACGCGGTGGAGAGCCCGAGCGAGTGGTGCACCGCGCACGCCACGGACGG
>JAOBWQ010000428.1 GCA_025463425.1 Ilumatobacteraceae bacterium
CCGGCGGTCGCCGGCGGCGGTCCGGATTGTCCGTTCGGTGAGACGGGGAGCATCTGGTTCCGCGCCAGCGCCGACAGCGGTCGTCAAGCCGCCGCGCTCGGCAGCGCGCCGTTCACCTACGACGTCAGCGTGACGCTCGACGACGTCACCTACACCGCCCGCGCCGTCTGGCCGAACGACGAGACACCTGACCACGCTCCGTACGTCGATCTGCACTTCGATCCACCGCTCCCAGTGGTCCGGTTGCCGGCGCCGACCAAGTTGGTGATCGACAGACAGGACATCGAGTCCGACACGCCAGACATCGTGCCCGTCGCCTGTGGTCGCGACTTCGTCCGTGGCTACGACGACCGCCCTGTCGCGGCCGGTGTCCCGGACGCCGCACTCTCTTCCTTTCTGAGCACCCACGCGGCGGGCACCTTCTTCCGGCTCGGGTACGAGCAATTTCACGTCCTCGACACCGACAGCTACCGCTACGAAGTACGAAACGACACTGGCGGGCTGGTCACCGTCGTGTTCGTCGAGCGCCTTGCCGACGGTTGGGCCGCCACCCACTGGCAGGCGAGTCCGTGCTGACCTGCGAACGGTCAGACGACGCAGTCACTGTCACAGTCGTCTGATCTCGCCGCCGAAGCCGAGGGACTTTGCCGATGGCCACTTGCGGTCGGTCGTGACGACTCGGTCCGCAGTCCGTTCGATCGCCGTCGAGATCACGAGCGCATCGGGGAGTCGAAGCGCGCGGTGGGCCGCCCGGAGCCGAGCTGCGATCGTGGCGATCTCGACGTCGAGTGGGACGATCGAGATCGGGATTCGTTCGATGAAGTCCTGAACGGCGCGGACTGCGCCCTCTCCTCGGCGTGACGGCCCGACCAGACATTCGGCGAGGGCTGATGCGGCGAGAGCCAGGTGATCTCCATCGCGCAAGGCATCTCGGAGCGCTGCCCGAGCATTGTCGTGGTGCGCGTCGTTCGCGTCGAGGAACCCGATGATGACCCCGGCGTCGAGGTGGGTCAGGCCCATTCGCCCCGCAGGTCGTCGAGCTCGTTCGCGGTGTAGGTGCCGGTCATCGTGCCGGCAAAGTCGGCGAGCACGTCGTGCTCCCGCTCGAGCACGACGCGACCAGCGCCATCCGAACGAGCGACGACACGATCGCCGATCCTCAAACCCGCTGCGCGCAGTGCGTCGACGGGGATCGTGATCTGATGCTTCGCGCTGATGCGGGTCGCACCGCGCCGACGATTCTTTACTTCCTTCATGGAGATAAAGGTACTCCGGGTGATGTCGTTCGGCAATCACGAGTTCGTCGATGAACTCGTAGGTTGCTCGGCATGCAGCACATCACTCTGGGAGACCTCGACGTCGGCCGGATCGGGCTCGGCGCGATGGGGATGTCGTCGGCCTACACCGGTGCTGGCACGGATGACGCCGAATCGATCCGGGCGATCCATCGCGCCCTCGACCTCGGCGTCACGATGATCGACACCGCCGAGATCTACGGCCCCTACACCAACGAAGAGCTCATCGGTCGAGCGGTCAAGGATCGACGCGACGGGGTCGTGATCGCCACCAAGTTCGGCATGGTCGCTCATGCCGGGCGCGGCGCGGGCCACCTGGACAGCAGTCCCGCGAACATCCGCACCGCCGTCGAAGGCTCGCTGCGGCGGCTGGGCATCGAGCACATCGACCTCTACTACCAGCATCGGGTCGACCCGAACACGCCCATCGCGGACACCGTCGGTGCGATGGCCGAGCTCGTGGCCGCCGGCAAGATCCGTCACATCGGGCTGTCCGAGGCCGGCGCGGAGACGATCCGGCGCGCGCACGCCGTCCACCGGATCACGGCGCTGCAATCCGAGTACTCGCTGTGGACGCGTGACCCCGAGTCGAAGGTGCTGCCCGTGCTGCGCGAGCTCGGGATCGGCCTCGTCGCTTACTCGCCGCTCGGCCGTGGGTTCCTGACGGGCACGATCCGCTCGACGGAGAACTTCGATGCCACCGACTCCCGGGCCACCAACCCGCGGTTCGAAGGCGAGAACTTCGAACACAACCTGCGCCTCGTCGACCAGGTCGTTGCGATCGCCGCCGACGTGGGTGCCACCCCGGCGCAAGTCGCGCTGGCGTGGCTGCTGGCGCAGGGCAGCGACATCGCCCCGATCCCCGGCACCAAGCGCGTCGCTCGCGTCGAGGAGAACACGGCGGCCGACGGCATCACGCTGACCGGGGAACAGCTCGCCACGCTCACCGCCATCGCACCACCGGCCGGCGACCATCACAGCGCCGCGCAGATGCAGTGGATCGAGCGCTGACGCCCTGCGTCAGCCGTCGGCGAGACCCGCTGACGCGGCCATCTCGGTCCCTTCGATCGATCGGCTGACCCCGAAGCGGATCACCACGAGCGCGGTGTCGTCGCTGCTGCCGGCCGGCCGGTTCGATCGCTTGAGCGCGCCGATGTCGTCGGCGATCCGCTCGATCGACTCGGCACCGATCTCGTCGAGCAGCCCGATGATCTGCTCCACCGAGACGGCTTGTGCCCCCGGTGCATCGGTGAGCCCGTCGGTGTAGAGGACGAGCGTGTCGCCATCCTCGACTCGTACGACCGTGTCCGCCAATGACGGGGCGACGATGCCGAGCAGCGTGCCGGGTGTGCCAACCGCTTCGACCATGCCGGAACGGCGTCGCAGAAGAGGCTGGGGGTGCCCGCCGAGTGACAGGTCGAGCGAGACGGAGCCGTCGACGTCGGGCGTCGCGTAGATGAAGCAGGCCGTGCAGAACGTGGCCGGTCGTTGATCGGCAAGCCCGATGTGCACGGCGTGGAGCACTCGCGAGGCGTGTCGTTCGTGACGAGCGGCGGCGCGGACGGTGTGGCGGGCGAGCCCGGTCAGTCCGGCGGCCTCGATGCCTTTGCCGCACACGTCGCCGATCATGATCCCCCACCGCTGGTCGTCGACTTGGAACACGTCGTAGAAGTCGCCCCCGATGAGGCTGGCAGATCCGGCCGGCCAGTATCTGACGGTCACCGTCGCACCGGGCGGTGCGTCGAACTGCTGCGGCAGCAGGCTCAGCTGCAGTGACTGGGCGATCGCGCGCTGGTCCGCGTAGAGGCGGGCGTTGTCGTCGGCGAGGGCGAGCGCGGCGTCGCGGCGCAGCAGGAGGCGCCGGCCGAGCCAGGCGACGACGAACGAGAACAGTGCTCCGACCGCGAGGACCATCCACCACAGGTTGGCGAACACGTCGCCACCGAGGTGCCCCTGCGGGGTCATCACGAGCAGGAGCGTCGAATCGCCGAACGGCACGGACGTGCGCGCGTAGCGTCCGGTGATCGGCAACGTCTGCAGGCTCGCGCCCAGGAGGTGGTCGCCGGCGGTGGCGTCGCCGAGGTAGATCGCGTAGTCGAGGCCCGAGAACGGCTGCTCGGTGCGCCGCCGGACGTTGGGGTTCGCGCTCAGGATCCGCTCGCCGTAGACGACGTACTCCGGCGATTTGCCGGCGTCACGGACCGCGTATCCGAGCCGGCGCTGGCTGCCGCCGAGGAGGTCGACGATGACGAACGGGTTGTCGACGGATCGGTCGAGGAGATCCTGCACCCGGGTCGTCCCGTTCGAGGCGATCGAAGGTGGGTCGCCGATCGTCGCGACGGGAGTCGTGTCGCCGACCCGGTAGAGCACGGCGCATGCGAACGGCTTGCCGTCGCCGATGGACGGCGCCAGCAACTGCTCGAAGTCGGCCGGGTCGCCGTTCGTCGCCACCGCCAGCGCGGCTGCAGCGTCGAGCGGAGCGCGGAGGCTGCCGATGCTGGTCGTCAGGACCAGGCCGGCCTCGTTCGTGCGCTGCTGGAGCAGACGCTGCTCGTTCTGTACGAACAGGCTGTGGCAGGCGACGGCCAGCGCGACGAACACTGCGAGACCGGCAACGAGGATCAGCACCGGAAGGCGGTGCAATCGTCGAGTCGGTTCGCTCACGCGTCACATCTTGTCATCATCCGGGTCGAGAGGGGGTCCTCGTCTCAGGGTTCCGGCAGCGGCTGCTGGAACCCGATCAGACCAGCCAGCGGATCGCCTGTCTCGGCGATCCGTCGACCCACCGTGCGGATCGTCCACCGGTCGGCGCGCAGCGTCGGATCATCGAGCTCCGGCCATTCGATCGGCACGGAGACGGGCGCACCCGCCGTGGGGCGGATGCTGTACGGCGCGACCAGCGTCTTGCCGACGCCGTTCTGGGTGAAGTCGAGGCGGCTGCGCCCGCCGCGCTTGGCGACCTCCCACTCCCAGCTGACGAGATCCGGGGCAGCAGCGGCGACCACCTGGGACACGGCTTCGACCCACGTCACCGTCTGCTCGTATGTCGACCCGTCGGCGACGGGCACCCAGACCTGGATGCCACGCTTGCCGCTCACCTTCGGCATCGCCCGCACCTCGAGGCGCTCCAAGGCCCACCGGTGGAGCCGGGCCAGGTGCAGCACCTGATCCGGTGTGGTCTTGGTGCCGGGGTCGATGTCGATCATCGCCCACGTCGGCTCCAGCGGGCGCTCAGCGGTCGAGGTCCACGGGTGGATCTCGATGACCCCGGAGTTGGCGACCCACACGAGGGCAGCTGTGGAGTCGAGGACGAGGTACGACTCGGTGCGACCTGGGCGGGCCATGCTGTTGTGCCACCGGGTGATCCACTCCGGCGCGTTCTTCGGTGCCGCCTTCTGATAGAAGCCCGGCTGGGCGATCCCGTTCGGGAAGCGTTGGAGGTTGACCGGGCGACCCTCGAGGTACGGCAGGATCGACGCCGCGACGGAGGCGTAGTGGCGGACCACATCGCGCTTGGTCAACTCGGGATGGGAACCCTTTGCAGGGAACATCACCTTGTCGAGGTTGGTCAGCGACAACGTTCGCCCGCCGAGCTCCCACGTGCCTTCGTTGGGCAGCGCATCCAGCGCGGCGATCTCGTCTGCGCTCGCACTGGCCTGGTCCGCGCCGCTCGACATCCCCCAGTTGTAGCGGATCGCCGGTGCGGAGGCGGACGCGCCCGACGAACGGGACCTACGATCCGGCCGTGACCTGGATCGAGCCCGACCGCGTGCCGCCCGCGTTGCGCACGGCCGATTTCGTCCTCGAACCACTCGGCCCCGAGCACAACGAACGCGACCACCTGGCGTGGATGTCGAGCATCGGCCACATCCGGTCGACGCCCGGGTTCGGTTCCGGCGATTGGGGCGACGATGCATGGCCGGTGGCGATGTCGTTGGCCGAGAACCTCGTCGACCTCGAGATGCACCGTCGCGAGTTCGACACCGGCGAGGCCTTCGCGTGGTCGGTGCTCGACCACGCGGGCAACGTGATCGGCTGCGTCTACATCGACCCCGACCCGACGGGCGAGTGTGACGCCGCGGTGCGGTGCTGGGTGACCGCGAACGCGGCGGCGCTCGACGTGGTCCTGGCCGATGCGATCCGCGCCTGGACCGCCGACGCCTGGCCGATCCGGTCGGTGCGCTTCCCCGGTCGCACTTGAGTTCACTCGGCGCCCCGCCGATACCAGGACGTATGCGCCACTCGACTCTCCGCGCCGTGTTGCTGACGGCGCTCATCGGCCTTGCCGGCGCGTGCTCCAGCCCGGGCACTGCCTCGCCGACCACCGCCTCGCCGACCACCGCCTCGTCGTCGACGGAGACGTCGCCGACGACCACGGCGACGTCGCCGACCATGGTGACGTCGCCGGCCTCGACAGCCGTCGTCAGCGATGCGGCCTGGGATGTCAATGATTTCAGCGGCACCGACATCTGGGTGGACCCCGTGCACGGTGACGACGCCGCCACGGGCGCGAGCCGCGACACGGCGCTGCGCACGGTGGGCGCGGCTTGGCTGCGGATCCCGAAGGGCGTCACGCTCACCACGGGCTACCGGATGATGCTGATGGCGGGTACGTATCCCGTCGACGGTTCGGTGAACTACTGGGAGGACCGCCACGGCACAGCCGATGCACCGATCATCCTCACCTCGGCCGACGGACAGCACACGGCGAAGTTCGACGCCGACATCAACATGTTCGCCGTCAGCCACTTCGCCCTGGTCGGCGTCGACATCATCCGCGAGGGCGACGTGTTCCACTGCGAGCAGTGCGACAACATCGTCCTGCGCGACTCGGTGTTGGCCGGAGGCAAGCAGGCCCACGAGACCGTCAAGATCAACCAGTCGCAGTACATCACCATCGAAGGCAACGACATCTCCGGCGCGGACGACAACAACATCGACTTCGTCGCGGTGCAGCACGCCGAGGTGCGTGGCAACAAGATCCACGACGCGCAGGACTGGTGCGAGTACGCCAAGGGCGGCAGTGCGTACGTGCGCATCGTCGACAACGAGATCTACGACTGCGGCACCGGCGGCGTGACCGCGGGGCAGGGGACCGGCTTCCAGTTCATGGTCGCGCCGTTCCTCAACTACGAGGCCTACGGGATCGACATCGTCGGCAACACGATCCACGACACCGAGGGTGCCGGGCTCGGCGTGGCGGGCGGCTACGACATCGTCATCGCCCACAACACCCTGTACTCGATCGGCAGCAGGAGCCACACCGCCGAGTTCGTGCTCGGCCGGCGCGGCTGCGACGGTGGCACCGACCCGAAGTGCACCGCCAACCACGACGCCGGCGGTTGGGGCTCCACCGACGAGGAGCAGCAGTTCATCCCGAACCGCCATGTGTGGTTCGTCGACAACCTGATCGTCAACCCGAAGGACAAGCCGACGATGTGGCAGCAGTTCCAGATCGACGGCCCGACCGCGCCGCCGGCATCGAGCGGCGTGCCCTCGCCGGCCGTTGCCGACGACGACCTGCACATCGTCGGCAACGTGGTGTGGAACGGCACGCCGGACATGCCCAGCGGTGCCGGCGACGGATGTCCCGACTCGAACTCGACCTGCAACGAAGCCCAACTGCACCGCGACAACGCAATCGACACGATCGAGCCCCAGCTGGTCGATCCCGCCCACGGCGACTACCGGCTGACCGCAGCGAGTGCGGCGAAGCTGCCGCCCGGCGTTGGAGTGCCGACGCTGGCGTGGGCCGCGGGCGACACGCCGATCGCCATGCCGGCCGATGACGCCCAGACGGCGATCGTCGCCGGAACGCCACCGGGTGCGGCAGCCATCGGGCCGTAGGCTGCCGACGATGGGCACCTCGACGATCGCCAGCATCCGTGCGACGCCGATCAACGTGCCGATGAAGGTGCCGTACCGGTTCTCGTTCGGCACGCTGGCCAGCTTCACCTCGACGATCATCGAGGTCACCGACAGCGACGGTGTGGTCGGCATCGGTGAATCCCCCCACGGGGACCTCTCGGCGCTCGTCGCCCGGATGGCGCCGCGATTGATCGGACTGCCGATCGATGCGCTCAACGAGTGCGAGGGTCGATGTGTGTCGCGCACCGGGTTCAGCCTGTGGGCGGACGCGGCGTCGGAGCGTCGCGCTTTCGGTGGGATCGAGATCGCACTGTGGGACTTGCGCGCCCGTCGCGCCGGTCTTCCCCTGGTCGACCTGCTCGGCGGACGCGTGCGCGACACGATCGCCTTCACCGAGTACTTCGCGTTCCGCGAAGGTGCGGAGCAGACCGCCGCCGACGTCGTCGACTACTGCATGCAGATGGTCGAGGAGTTCGCCTCGCCGTGGTTCGAGGGCAAGCTCGGCGTGTACGACGTCGAGACCGAGATGGCGCTCGTCGGCGACCTCGTCCGTGAGCTGGGCGACGGGGTGGTCACCCGGCTCGACGCCAACGGGGCGTACACCGTGCCCACGGCGCGCATCGTGTGCAAGCGCCTCGCCGACCTCGGCGTCGCCTGGCTGGAAGACCCGTGCCGGACGCTCGACGAGACGGCCCGGTTGCGCTCCGACGGCGTGCCGATCTCGTTCTCGACCCACGAGGTCGATCTCCGCCGGGCGGCGCGCGACGGTGTGCCGGATGCGTTCTGCGTCGACGCGACCGAGCTCGGCGGCGTGCGACGGACCCAGGACTTCGCCCGTGCGTGCGCCGCGCTCGGCATCGACTTCTGGTGCTACAGCGGCGACGCCGGCGTGATGACTGCGCTGTACCTGCACCTGACCGCAGCTGAGCCGTCGATGATCCGTCCGCACCAGTCGTTGTTCCGGTTCACCGCCGACGTCGTTGTGGAGCAGGGCCACTTCGCGCCCGTCGGGGGTGTCCTGCCCGTGCCGACCGGGCCGGGGCTCGGCGTCACGATCGACCCATCCGCCCTGGCTCGGATGCACGAACGGTTCCTCGCCGAAGGCGCGATGGCTGACGCTGCCGACGGTTCGTACGGGCGAGACTTCCGCCAGCAGTGATCAGCCGCGCGCAGCTGCCGCGGCCTCGACGAGCGCCGCGACCTCCGCGTTGCCCGACCGTTGTGCGGCGAGCAGCGGGGTCATGTCGTCCCATCCCTCCCACAGCGGATCGCCGCCGGCCTCGAGCAGCAACGCGGTCACTTCGCTTCGGCCGGCGCGGCAGGCGTGCCACAGGCAGCTCGTGATCTCGTCCGCGTCGTGTGGCTCGGCCAGGAGGTCGCGCGCCCGGTCGGTGAGCCCGAGCCCGGCCGCGTGGAACAGGCGGACCCCGGCGCCGCGTTCGACCAAGCGCGCCGCAGCGTTCCACTGGGCGAAGATCACTGCGTCGTCGAGTGGGGGACCGTCGGTGAGCACTCCGCCGTCGGCCTCGATGTCGGCGCCGAGGTCGAGCAACGCGTCGAGCGCCTCGACGTCGTCGCTGCTGGCGGCCCAGTGCAACGGCGTCTCGCGGTGTGGCCCGGCGAAGCGGGCATCGACGTCCGCGCCCGCCTCGACCAGCACGCGGATGACCTCGGCGACGTGAGGGAAATGTCCCGGCCAGTCCGTGGCCGCGTGCAGAGCGGTGCGCGACTTCTCCTCGACGTCGCCGAAGCGCGCCGTCGC
>JAOBWQ010000436.1 GCA_025463425.1 Ilumatobacteraceae bacterium
TCGTCGCCGAGCTCGGCGAGCAGGTCGACGGCCTCGTCGATCGTGGCCGGTGCGTGGTAGTCGAACGGTGCTGGCTTGATGTGCGCATACCCCCTGCGAATCGCCTCGTTCCGGCGAAGAATATAATGAGTGCACTGTACACCGGGAAGGTTGGAGCTCCGATCAGTCGCGCATCTCGGTTCAGCGCAGGCCGCGGCGGCTACAATGGTGGGACGGTGCTGGTCGATCGACGCAACATCGGATGAAGCCGAGGAGCTACGGCACTGTGGTCGCCCCAATCCGCATGAACGCAATCGCCGCTCCCAAGCTTGCCACCGTGGTCGCCCGCCAGATCGAGAACCAGGTCGTCGCGCTCGGATGGCCGGTCGGTGAGGTGCTCGGCTCGGAGACCGAGCTGCTCGAGCGGTTCGGCGTCAGCCGCGCTGTGCTGCGCGAAGCCGTTCGCATCGTGGAACACACCGGAGCAGCCCGGATGCGACGCGGCCCAGGCGGTGGTCTCGTCGTGTCGGAGCCGAACCGAGATGCGATCACGACATCGATCAGCATCTGGTTCAGCTACGTCGGGGTCACCGTTCGAGAGATGTTCGATGCGCGCATACCGCTGATGGCGGAGGCGATGCGTCGCGCCGCCGAGCGCCGCCCGCACCCGGCGATCACTGCCATCCGCGCACGGATCGAAGAGATGGAGGGCGCTCACGAACTGGGTGAGGAAGCGTTCTTGAACCTCGACAGCATGTTCGTGGCGCTGTCCGACAACCCCGGGGTGGTGCTGTTCGCCGACGCGATGTCGAGCATGATGGGTTCGCGCCTTCGCGGCACCCTGGCCAAGCTCGAGCCGGCGCTGACCGAGGCGGACGCGCTGCGGCATCTCGCGGGCTATCGCCGGCTCGCCGACCGCGTCGACGCCGGTGATGTCGACGGTGCCAAGCAACTCACCGAGCGTCTGTACGGCGCCGTCCGCGACCGTCTGCGCGACCGACCCGCGAGACCACGAAAGACTCCACCACGCATCGACGCCGAATCCCCGAAGCTGGCGGAACGAGTGGCCACCGCGCTGCGCGAGGACATCGAGCGAGCAGGTTGGCCGATCGACACGGTGCTCGGCTCGGAACCGGAGCTGATCCTGCGCTACGACGTGAGCCGCGCGATCTTGCGCGAGGCGGTGCGGATACTCGAACACGATGGCGCGGTGCGCACCAAGCGCGGCCCCGGCGGCGGACTCGTGGTGTCCGCCCCCGACAGTGCCGCCATCGTCCGTGCGGCCGGTCTTGCGCTGGAGCACGATCGGGTGACGCCCCAGCAACTGGTCGACGTCCGCTCGGCACTCGAGGTCGCGGCTGTCCGGATGACCGCCGGATCGGTCTCGCCGGCGATCACCGAGCGGGTGATGTCGTCGGTGGAGCGCGAGCGAGCCGGGGGCAACACGGCGATCAACCTGTACGAGGTGCACCACTGCATCGCCGAGGCGAGTGGCTGTCGTCCGCTCGCGCTGTTCGTGCGCGTCATGTCGGAGCTCGTCGCTCGCCACACCAGGCCGGATGCGGTGCACGGCAGCGCGCTGCCGAAGATCGCCGCGCAGACGCACTTGGCCCACCAGCGCATCGCCGAGGCGATCGTCGCGGGCGACGCCGATCTCGCCGAGCGGCGGATGCGCCGGCATCTCTCGGCAGCGCTCGATGTGATGCGCTGATCGTCGGACCACAGCGCGCCATCGTCATGGCGTCCAGCATTGCTCGCGGGACTTGAGAAGAGTATACTCAGTTCACCGTTGCTCGGATGAGTGATCGGTCGAGGGGGACTGAGCATGAACATCGCGACGCTGCCGCTGGGCTGCTGATGGGGATCGAGCTGAGCGCGTCCGAGGAGGCGGGTCTCCTCGCTTCGAGTCGAACGGGCATCATCACCACGGTGCGCAGCGACGGTTGGCCGATTTCGCTGCCCGTGTGGTTCGCCTACCTGGACGGTGCGATCTACCTGCGCACGCCGACGCGATCGAAGAAGGTGGCGCGAGTTCGCAACGACGCCCGTGCCTGCTTCGTCGTCGAGGCGGGAGAAGCGTGGACCGACCTTCACGCAGTCATCTGGCTCGGCCGCTTGACCGAAGTGGTGGACCCGGATCTCCTCGAACGCGTCGGTGCCGCGCTCGGCCACAAGTACCGCGTGCTGCGCACATCGTCAGCGAAGATGCCAGAGGCCACCAAGCGGCACTACGGCAGTCGGGACACGATGTTCGAGATGCGTCCCGACGAGCGCCGATTGTCGTGGGACAACCGCAAGCTGCGCGCCGGATCCTGACTCGCGGTGGACCGTCGCGCCGAAGAAGAGTATACTCATTATGATGACTGACCGGCTGACACCGAAATCCCTTGAAATTGACCCTGCGATGGAGCAGGAGTTCGCGGAGGCGCTCCGGCACCAGCTGACCGACGACGACATCGAGCGTGCCCGCCTGCTGCTCGGTCACGACACGGCGTCGAAGCACCGCGAGCTCTACAGCGTCGCGACTCCCGACGCGATCCGCAACTGGGCGATGGGTGTCGGCGACGACAACCCGCTCTACATCGACGAGGAGTACGGGCCCAGCACCCGGTGGGGTTCGCAGATCGCGCACGGCCCGATGGTCGGGCACATCAAGACGCCGATGCTCGGTGATCCCTTGCCCGAGGATGTCCGCCGTGCGACCAAGGGTGTCTTCCGCGGCGTCCACGTGTTCGTGTCCGGTGGGACGTGGGATTGGTACCGGCCGCTGTTCCCCGGTGATCGGATCTTCTCCTTCGACGGCGAGGAGACGATCGAGGTCAAGCAGAGCGAGTTCGCCGACCGCTCGGTGATCCAGGTCCGTCGCGACGTCGCGATCAACCAGCGCGGTGAGGTCGTCGGCGTCTACCGAATCCTGCGCGTGCTGACCGAGCGGCAGAAGTCGCGGGCCAACGCGAAGTACGCCGAGATCGAGCCGGCCCACTACACCGACGCTGACTACGAGCGGATCGACTCGATCTACGCCGCGGAGGCGCCTCGGGGGGCGGAACGGCGATGGTGGGACGACGTGCAGGTCGGTGACTCGTTGGACCCGATGGTGAAGGGACCACTCACCGTCACGGAGGTGATGGCATTCCACGCGGGTGGCTATGGCTTCGTGCCGTACGGGTTGCGGTCGTCGCGGATCGGCTACCAGAACCGCCGACGGATCGCGCCGTTCTACATCAAGAACGAGCAGGGGGTGTGGGACGTCGCGCAGCGGCTGCACTGGGACAGCGCGTGGGCCAAGGCGATCGGCAACCCGATGGCCTACGACTACGGGGTGATGCGCCAGGCGTGGTTCTACCACCACGTGTCGGATTGGGCGGGCGACGACGCGTTCATCGAGCGGCTCGAGGACTCGATCCGTAAGTTCAACTACATGGGTGACACCCAGTTCCTCGCCGGAGAGGTCGTCGCCAAGCGGATCGGCGACGACGGCCGACGGGTCGTCGATCTGAAGCTGACGATGACGAACCAGCGAGACGTCGAGACCGCCTACGCGTCGGCAACCGTCGCGCTGCCCTCGCGCGAGGGTGGCCTGCCGTCGGCGCCGACGGTGCCGGTCGAGTTGCAGCGCAAGGCATACGAGATGTTCGCCCGCCACAACGAGCTGACTGCACAGCGGCGTCGACGCTGAGTCGCGGTTGCGTCAGCGCCACGTCCAGTCCGGCGCGCGCTTCTCGAGGAATGCCTGCCGAGCCTCTTCGGAATCGGCGTAGCCGAGCAGCCGAGCGGTGTACTCCTGCTCGGTGCGGTAGGCGTCCTTGAGCGGCATGAACTCCACCCGGTTGATCGATTCCTTGGCCAGGCGCAGCGCGATCGGGCTCTTCGCCGCGAGCTGATCGGCGAGCGCCCTGGCGGCGGGGAGGAGCTCGTCGCTGGAGACCACGGCACGCACGGCGCCGAGGCGGTGCATCTCGGCTGCCGACACCTTCTCGCCGAGGAAGAACATCTCCCGCGCCTTGTGCCGGCCGACGAGCAGGGCCAGGTGGGCGCTGGCTCCGAGCAGACCGACGTTGATCTCGAGTGTCGCGAACGTCGCGTGCTCGGCAGCCACGATCATGTCGCAGCACGCGGCGAACGCGACTCCAGCGCCGATCGCCGGCCCGTTGAGGGCAGCGATCACCGGCACCGCACAGTCGGTGACGGCCCACATCGCGTCTCGGGCAACCCGACCCGGATCGGTGACGTAGCGCGCCTCGACGGACTCGTCGCGGTTGCGCGAACCGACCGAGTTCAGATCGGCGCCGCCCATGAAGGCCCGTTCGCCCGCCGCCGTCAAGATCGCGACGCGCACGCTGCGGTCGGCCTCGAAGCTGCTGAACACATCGCGGATCTCGATCATGACGGCGTTGTCGACGGCGTTGACCGGTGGGCGATCGAGCGTGACGGTGACGACGTGACCGTCCTGTTGTACGTCGAGCCAGCTCATCTCACCATCCTGTGTAGTCGGGTGGGCGCTTCTGCGCGAAGGCGCGCATGCCTTCCTTGAAGTCGTCGCTGCGCACCGCGAGCTCCTCGTAGATGGATTCGTTCTGCAGCGCGTCGGTGAGGTCGGTCTCGAGGTTGCGGTGGATCAACATCTTCGCCAGGCCGACGGAGAGCGTTGCGGCCGCGGCGAACTCAGCGGCGACCTCGTCCACCGCAGCAGCGAGCTCGCCGACCGGCACGACCCTGCTGATCATGCCCCACTCGAGGGCGATGTCGGCACTGATCGGCTTCGATCGCAGGATCATCTCCTTGGCCCGGGCCAGGCCGACCAGTCGTGGCAAGAGGTAGCTGTTCGCGCTGTCGGGCGTGAAGCCCTTGCCGACGTACGGCACCCAGAACGTGGCGCTCTCGTCGGCGACGACGACATCTGCGCTCAGCGCGAGTGCGTTGCCGAGACCCGCGGCCCACCCGGAGACGGCGGCCACGACGGGCAGCTGCAGCTCGTGCAGGGTGCGGATCAACCGGTGCGCTGAGTGCTGCATCCTCCGCTGCAGGTTTCCCGGGCGCGGTCGCTCCTTGGATCGGTTGGATTCGCCGAGGTCGGCGCCGGTGGAGAAGTCGGCGCCCTCGGACCGCAGCACGACGACGCGCACGTCGTCGTCGAAGACAGCGGCATCGAGGTGATCGATCATGGTTGCGATCATCTCGATCGACAGTGCGTTTCTGCGTTCGGGGTGATCGATGGTGATGGTCAGCGTCGAGCCGGCGTGGACGGCTCGGATGTGCACGTCCGATGCCTCGTCGATGGGGTCGTGGTCAGCCATGGCTCGACGACCGATCGACCGTGCCGGGATCGTCGCGGAGCTGACCGATCTCGCGCAGGACCTCGACGGTGTGCTCGCCCAGCATCGGCGCGGGCCGGGTGATCTCGAACGGCTGACCCTGCACCGGCGCGGCCCAGCCGACCAGCGTGACCGGTCCGGCGTGGGGGTGGAGGTGCTCGATGATGATCTCCCGGCCCTGCAGGTGTGGGTCATCGCGCAAGTCGTCGAGGCGGTGGGCAGGCCCGAGCGCGATGTCGTGGGCGAGCGCGAGCTCGGTCCACTCCCGCTGGGTGCGGGTGTGGAATATCGCCTGCAACTCGTGGGCGAGGTCGGTGTCGCCCTTCGCGAAGTCGACCGGTCCGATCTGCTCGACGTCGGCCAGGTCCGGTCGATCGACGACCTCACAGAAGTGTCTCCAGAACTTGTTCTCGATGGCGCAGAAGAGGATGAAGCGCTCGTCCGATGTCTCGTAGAAGTGGTACTTCGCGCTCGGGCCCTCACCGCCGACGAGACCCCGTCGATCAGTGAGCCGGGAGTCGTTCCAGCGATAGGTGGCGTGGAACCACTGCGTCGCCAGCACGGCATCGCTGCCGGCGCCGTCGATCCGCGCGCCCTCCCCCGTGCGGTCGCGGTGGTGCAGCGCCGCGAGCGCCGTCATCACGGTGTGCGATGCGCCGACCATCGTGCCGTCGGCGAGGCCGCCGACCTGCTCGTGGGCGAGCCCGTCGTCGCCCATCGCCAGTGGTGAGCCCCCACCGAGAGCGCCCATCATCTGGCCGTGAGTGGGGATCTGCGCGTACGGGCCGCTGGCTCCGAATCCGGAGCACTGCGCGTAGATGATGTCCGGCTTCACGGCCCGTTGGGCCTCGTAGCCGATGCCGAGGCGGTCGCACGCGTCGCCCGCGAAGCCGTCGACGAAGATGTCTGCCGTGCGGAGCAACGCGAAGAACGCGTCACGTCCCTCCTCGGTGTGCAGATCGAGGGTGATGCTCCGCTTGTTCCGGTTCGCGAACACGTGGGCCGGGCTGTTGTGCGGGCTGAGCTGACCGAGGAAGTCGCGCAGGTAGTCGCCGACGCCGGGCGCTTCGACCTTGATCACGTCGGCCCCGAGATCGCCGAGCAGCCGGCCCGTCTGGTCGCCGTTGAACAGGACCGCGCACTCCACGACGCGCACGCCTTCCAGCAATTTGATCATCTGTCACCGATCCCCGGGTCGTGCATCGCTTCCAAGTTCAGTATACTCATTTGAGGGTATGGGGACCAGAATCGGACGGAACGTCGTCCGACGAACGACAGGAGAACCGATGTACGAGCTGTTCAGTGTCGACGACCACATCGTCGAGCCGGCGGACGTGTGGACGTCGCGGGTCTCGTCCAAGCACCGCGACCTCGCCCCGCACGTGCTGACCGAGGGTGGGCGGGAGTTCTGGTGTTGGGAGGACAAGCGCGAGGCGACGATGGGCCTCAACGCGGTGGCCGGCAAGCCACGCGAGGAGTGGGGCATGGAGCCGGCGCGCTTCAGCGACATGATCGACGGCTGCTACCAACCCGCCGCACGAGCGAGGGACTTGTTGTCGAACGGGATCTTCGCCAGCGTCGCGTTCCCGACCCTGCCCGGGTTCGGCGGACGCAAGTTCGCGACGTTCGCCGACAAGGACCTCGCCCTCGAGTGCGTCCGCGCATGGAACGACTTCGTCATCGACGAGTGGTGCGGTGCTGCGCCGGAGGTGTTCGTACCGATGACGATCGCGCCGACGTGGGACGCCGACCTTGCCGCAGCAGAGGTGCGGCGGTGCCTGGATCGCGGCACCAAGGCGCTGTGCTGGGTCGAGGATCCCGCCAACATCGGTCAGCCCGGCTACCACACCGACCACTGGGATCCGCTCTGGGACGTCTGCCAGGAGGCAGAGCTGCCGATCTGCATGCACATCGGCTCGGCGTCGGCGGCGGTCTCGTTGGAGGGATTGATACCGATCGTGCAGATCGCGGCCGCGTTCGCCGGCGCAGCGCACTCGTCGGTCAACATGATGTGCAGTCCCATTCCACGCCGCTTCCCGGGACTGCGGTTCGTGTGGTCCGAGGGCGGCATCGGCTGGATCCCCGCTGCGATCGAGCGCGCCGATCGGCAGTGGTTGCGCCACAAGGCCTGGACCCACCTCGACGACACCATGCCCGGTGAGATCGCCCGACGGAACATGTGGTTCTGCATGATCGAGGAGCCGGTCGGCCTGAGCTACCGACATGACTTCACCGTCGACCGGATCCTGTGGGAGAGCGACTACCCGCATGCCGACACACCCTGGCCGCACACCCAGGACAGCGTGACCGAGCTGTTCGCGAGCGTCCCGGACGACGAGCGGATCAAGATCACCCGCACCAACGCCGAGCAGCTGTTCAAGTTCCCCCTGTCGCAGCGCCTCATCGACCTGCACGCTCCGGCGGTCGTCGCGTGACGAGCGCCTCGCCAGGGATCGGGACGCGGGGGCGCTTCGAGGGCAAGGTCGTCTTCATCACCGGCGGTGGCCACGGTCAGGGCCGGATGCACGCGCTGCGGTTTGCCGAGGAAGGTGCCGACATCGTCGTCGTTGATGTCTGCCATCCCGTCGACAGTGCAGTTCCGTACCCGATGGCCGACGAGAACGAGCTGCGCCGGACCGCCGAGTTGGTCGAAGAGCGTGGCAGGCGGTGTATCGCCCGGCCTGCAGACGTGCGCGACGTCGACCTCCTGCGCGCGGTCGCGGACGAGGCTGTCGAACGGTTCGGGGCGATCGACATCGCGGTCGCGAGTGCAGGCATCATCAGCTTCCAGCACTTCGACGACATCACCGACGCTACGTGGGACGCCGTCATCGACGTCAACCTCAAGGGCGCATGGAACACGGCTCGGGCGGTGGTGCCGGCGATGAAGGCGGGCCGGCGGGGCGGATCGATCATCATCACCAGTTCAGCGGCCGGCCTGCGCGGGCAGATGCCGTATTGCCACTACGTCGCCAGCAAGCACGGCGTCGTCGGCCTGGCCAAGGCGCTTGCGAACGAGCTCGCGCCGTGGAGGATCCGAGTCAACACGGTGCACCCGACCGGTGTGGCGATGGACAGCACGGGGCGGGAGAGCGACAGCCTGATGGGCACCTTGGGAGCGGCGAACTCGGACCCCGCGATCATGAGCGACCCGCTGTTCCTGGCCGGCGCGGGGAACCGCTTGCCGAACCAGGCGAACCCGTTCGACGACGATTCGCCGGTGCCCGTCATCGAACCCGTCGACGTCGCGAACGCCGTGATGTTCTTGGCCTCGGACGAGGCGCGCTACATCACAGGTGCTCAGCTTCCGGTCGATGCCGGCAACACGGTGAAGCCATGATGCCTCTGGCCGGCGAGCTGATCGTCGATCTCTCCACCGGGCGAGCCGGTGGGTACTGCGGCAAGCTCCTCGTCGATGCCGGTGCCGACGTCGTCAAGGTGGAACCACCTGCGGGCGATCCGTTGCGCCGTCACGCCGGTGGGAAACCCGACGTCGACTCGGCACTGTTCCGCCATCTCGCCGGCTCCAAGCGCAGCGTCGTGACCGACATCCGCTCGGCCGACGACACGGCGAACCTGATCGCCTTGCTCGGCGTCGCTGACGGCGTGATCTGGTCGCCAGGTTCGGAGATCGCCGCGGACCCGCGCTTCAGCCCGGCCTCGATTCGGGCAGTGGCGGGCGAGGCAACGGTTGTCAGCCTGTCCCCGTTCGGGCTCGAAGGGCCGTGGGCCGGTCGCCCCGCCAACGAGGCAACGCTGCAGGCGATGTGTGGCGGTGCCAGCCAGCGCGGCACCTTGGCCACCCCTCCGTTGATCGTCGGCGGCGGCCTCGGCGACTTCGAGACAGGGCTCGTCGGGGCCGTTGCCTATCTGCTCGCTCGGGCCCGCCGCGTGCGCGACGGCGGCGGCGAGCTGGTCGATGTCTCCGCCCTCGAGGCGGAATGCCTGACGATGGTGATGTACGGCGCGACGTACGCGTCGATGGCCGGCGTGCCCATGCGGTCGGTGCGGATGACCAACCTGCCCGGCATCCACGCCAGCCGCGACGGCTACGTCGGCTTCATGGTGGTGACCGGCCAGCAGTGGCTCGACTTCGCCGCGATGGTGGAGCGTCCCGACTGGGTCGACGACGAGAGCCTGCTCAAGTTCCAAGCCCGCGGTCTGCGCAAGGCGGAACTGCTCGGGACCATTGATCGTTGGATGGGGGAGCGGACGTCGGAGGAGATCGCCGACCTCGCCAACGCTTTCCGCATCCCCGTCGCGATCCTGGGCAACGGTGCAACCGTTCCGGAAGCCGACCACTTCGTCGACCAGCACTGGTTCGAGCCTCATCCGGGGGGCGACTTCGTGCAACCGACCGTGCCCTACCGGTTCGGCGGTTCGGCGACCAGCCGCCCGCTCGGCACCGCGCCGATGCTCGGCGAGCACACAGGTTCCGTCCAAGAGCTGATCGCCCGACGGCAGTCGGTCGCAGCGTCCGTCACCGAGAGCTCGACGACCACGGGGGCTCGTCCCCTCGCCGGCATCCGGATCATCGATTTCTGCAACAACTGGGCCGGTCCGATCATCGCCCACGTCTGTGGGATGTTCGGTGCGGATGTGATCAAGGTCGAGTCCGCAGCCCGACCTGACCCGCTTCGGTTCAACTCGATCAAGCCGATGAGCGAGGACCGGTTCTGGGAGTGGTCCCCGCTCCAGCACGGGCCGAACACGTCCAAGCGGGGGATCACCCTCGACATGAGCTCGCCACGCGGCCGCGAGCTGGCCCTGGCTCTGATCGCTGACGCCGACGTCGTCGTCGAGAACTACAGCCCCCGAGTCATGGACAACTGGGGCCTCACCGCCGGAGCGGTACGGGCGGCCAACCCCGACGCGATCTTCGTCCGCGCGCCCGCCTACGGCTTGGACGGTCCGTGGCGGGACCGGGTGGGATACGCCCAGACCATCGAGATGACCGCCGGGCTGGCATGGGTCACCGGCACGCCGGAGACCTCACCCGAGATCCCGAACGGTCCGTGCGACCCGATTGCCGGCCTGCACGCCACGTTCGCGCTGCTGCTGGCGTTGGAGCACCGCCGTCGATCCGGCGAGGGCATGCTGCTCGAGACACCGATGGTGGGCGGTGCCCTGGGCGTCGCGGTCGAGCAGGTGGTCGAGTTCTCGGCGAGCGGCAGGTTGCTGGAGCGTGACGGGAATCGCAGCACCACCGCTGCGCCGCAGGGTGCGTACGTCTGCAACGACGACGATCTGCCATTCGATCAGGGTCGATGGGTGATGATCTCCGTCGAGACCGACGAGCAGTGGTGCTCCCTCGTGGGTGTGCTCGGTGCCCCCGCGTGGGCCAGCGACTCGGCGCTCCTCTCCGTCGACCACAGGCGTGCGCAGCATGATGCGCTCGACGCCGGCCTCTCGCAATGGTGCTCGACGCGAGCGGCCGACGACATCGTCGATGCATTGCTCGCGGTCGGTGTTCCTGCGGCCAAGGTGCTGTTGGCCAACGAGCAGCTCGGTCTCGAGCAGCTGCATGCCCGCGGCTGGTTCTCCACCCTTCACCATCCCGTGGTCGGCGATGTCGTCCATGGCGGGTTCCCCGCCGTGTTCTCGGTCGGTCCCACACCTGCCGAGCTGCACACCGCACCGCCACCGCTGCTGGGCCAGCACAACCGCGAGGTGCTCGGCGGTCTGCTCCGGTTGAGCGACAGCGATCTCGCGACCCTGGAGGACGATGGAGTGATTGGCACGCGTGTCAGAGGCGGTAGCGCGTGGTGACCGCCGGCGCGATCGGGCTGACCGAGTTCCGCACCCGCCTCGAACGCATCGCGGCCGCAGATCCGGACGTGGTGGTCGCGATGCGACCCGACGGTACCCAGCTCAGCAGCGGTCAGCTCCTCGCTGCCGCACAGCGCGTCGTGAACGCGCTCGGTCCCGCTGTGGCCGGGCGTCGAGTCGGACTCATCGCGACGAACACCGTCGAAGCGGTCGCCGCGCTGCACGGCGTGTGGTTGGCCGGCGCGTCCGCCGTGCTGATCGGTCCGATGACCCCGCCGGCGGAGAGCGCTCGGCGTCTCGCCGTGACCGGCTGCGTCGCGAGGCTGGATCCCGGCGAGCCGGCAGTCGTGACCGCACTTGCCTCGGACCACGACGTCAGCACCGATGGCGAGGCAGTGGTGATCTTCACATCCGGCACGACCGGACAGGCCAAGGCTGCGTCGATCCCGTTCCGCTCGCTGGAGTCCTCGGCGCGCACCGTCGTTCGTGGACTGCGCATCGGCTCGGATGGTCGCGATCTTGCAACGCCGCCGAGGTCACCGCAGGTGGTGTTCGTCGCGCTGGCACACATGGGTGGGTTGCTGGCTACCCAGACCTCGTGGTCGGTCGGCAAGCCGATCCTCTTCGTGCCCAAGTTCGACGCGACCGGTGCCTTCGACGTGATCGAACGGTTCCAGATGACCACCCTTGCCTTGACGCCGGCGATGGTGTTCGACCTCGCCCACGCGCCTGGCGAGCGCTCGATCGCTCCGGTCAAGACCGTCTCGTGCGGCACCGCGCCGCTGCCCGAATCGACCCGGCTGCTGTTCGAGCGGCGCTACGGCGTGCCGATCCTGCGCAACTACGGACAAACCGAGTTCACCGGGGCGATCGCGTTCGAGCGCTACGACGACGTGAAGGCGGGCAGGCGACCACCCTTGTCGGTCGGGCGGGTCGCCGACGGTGTCGAGGTGCTGATCATCGGCGAGGCCGGGGTGGAGATGCCTCACGGCGAGATCGGCGAGATCTGGGCCCGGGGTGGATCTTCGATGTCCGGATACCTCGGAGCCGCCGACTCGCCGATGACCGGCCGAGAAAGACAGGGCTGGATCGCGACCGGCGATCTCGGCACGTTGGACGGCGAAGGCTTCGTCTCGATCGTCGGCCGCTCCCGCGATCTCATGATCTGCGGCGGGTTCAACGTGTATCCGGCGGTGGTCGAGGCAGCCGTCAACGATGTCGCCGGCGTGCTCGATTGCGCGGTCGCCGGCGCGCCGGACGACCGGCTCGGGGAGGTACCCGTCGTGGCGATCGTGACCGCACCCGGGGCCACGGTGGAGCTGGAACCGCTTCGCACCGAACTGCGCTCGCGGCTCGCCGCCTACGAGCTGCCGCGCGACATGCGCGTGGTTGCCGCGATCCCGCGCACACCGAACGGCAAGGTCGACCGACCTGCCGTGGTCGCGCTGTTCACCAGCTGAGCAGCGCGCGCAGATCACCCAGCGAACGCAACGCATCGTTGAGGTGAGTACAGGTCGAGGCACCCCGAAATCGGTCGCGCACCTCAGCCCGGATGTCGGTGACCGCCATCCCAGCGATGCGCTGGGCGCTCGCCGCGGCCGACGGGCATTCCGGCCCGGGCAGCACGTGCGCCGTGGCCACGATGGTCACGACACATCGGCTGACGGGATCCACGGTGAGCTCGAGGCCGTACTCGTGGATGACCGTCTCCATTCCCGGCTGCTCCATGAAGGAATCGCGGAAGAACACGTCCACGCTCACCCGCTGATCCGCGCCGGGCGATCCCGCGACGTCGATCCGCCTGCGTCGACGGATCGCGCCGAAGGGTAGCTCTGGCTCCTCGTGCCATGCGTCCGGATCGTCGATGCGCCTCAGCGATGGCGCCGGCGGGCCCTCACCGATGAACGGGCGAGTGGCCAGTCCGACGTGCATCGAGCCGTTCTCGATCCAGCCTGCGCAGACCCCGATCGACATGCCGGAGTCCTCCTGTGACCGCCGGACGAGACCGTTGCGCACGAGGGCAGCCCCGGAGATCAGCACGGCGGGTGGTACCTCGTCCACGAGCAGAGCCGCCAGCGATCCCGAGCTGACGAACTCGGGGTGCTCGCGGTCCAGCTCCCGACGCATCCGGAAGTGCGCCACCTTTCCCGACAACCACTCGGCAACCGAGTCAGCGGACGGCACGTCGGCGGAGACGATGCGCATCGAGGGGGTCTCGACCTGGATCGTGACGCCGGTACGGGCGGCGACCCGCGAATCGGCCGGCGTCGACCCGGTCACGAAGTCGCGGCCGCAGCCGGTGAGCACGAGGCCGCCAGCTGCACCGTCCGGCCAGACGATGTCCATCGTCGTCGTCCGTCGCACCGACCCCGGTGCCCGATCTGGGCTGGACCCCACCGGGCCGATGGTGCCGTCCCACACCGGGCGGTCGGCCGGCGCGAGATCACCACCGCTGGCGCGGGTGTTTCCACGGAAGATCACCGGTTCGCTCACGCAGCGATCGTAGCTGCGCCAACGAGCTCTTCGAAGTGAAAAGGATACTCATCTGCCGAATCTTGCCGAGTCGGTGCGCTCCCGACCTACGATGGCGGCGATGACCACGAACGTGCAACGGGTTGCGCTCATCACGGGCGCTGGGCGCGGCATCGGCCGTGCGCACGCACTCACCCTGTCCGCCAAAGGATTCGCCGTCGTGGTCAACGACATCGGTGCCGCGCTCGACGGCACGGGGCGCGACGACTCGCCCGCGAGGCAGGTCGTCGCCGAGATCGAGGCAGCAGGCGGTCGAGCCGTTGCCGATCCGACCGACGTCGGATCTGTCGCGGGCGGTCGCGCGGCGGTCGCTGCGGCCATCGAACGGTTCGGGCGGATCGACGTCGTCGTCAACAACGCCGGCTTCGCGCACGGCGGGGGAGATCTCGGTGCTCCGGATCAAGACGAGCTGGAGGCGCTGATCGGCGTTCACTTCATGGCAGCTGTCGGCACGATGAGCGCAGCGATCGCCGACATGCGCACGCGGCACTGGGGCAGGATCGTCAACACGGTGTCCGAGGTCGCGCTCGACACCCGCATGCCGGGCTCACTCGGCTACGGAGCAGCGAAAGCAGCGGTGTGGTCGGCCACCATCACGGCAGCGCGCGACGCATCGCAGTACGGCATCACCGTGAACGCCGTCTCGCCGGGAGCCCGGACGCGGATGAATGCCGACCTCCTCGGCGCACTCGGCAGCGCGACGATCGATCTCGACCCCCGACACGTCGCCGCCGTCGTCGCGCATCTCGTGGCCGAGGAAGCCGGCGACATCACCGGTCGGATCATCCACGCCGCCGGGGGAGAGTTGCGCGAATACACGACGAACCGCTCATCGCGCACCGAACTGGTCGCCCGCCTCGACGCCGCACTCGGTTGATCAGGGCTGGGTCTCCCAGAACCCCGCCCACGTCGCAAAGCGATCAGGCAGTTGCGGGGGGTCGTCGTCGTGCCAGCTGTCGAAGCCGACCGCCTGGGGGTGCTCGTTGACGTCCGCCGCGTACCAGTGCAGCTCGCGTCGGCGAGCGAACAGCCACTCGCCGTCGACGCGCCGGTAGTCGTCGAAGTAGCAGATCGCCATCACGATCCAACGATCCACCACCTCG
This sequence comes from Ilumatobacteraceae bacterium, assembly GCA_025463425.1. Classification (GTDB taxonomy): domain Bacteria; phylum Actinomycetota; class Acidimicrobiia; order Acidimicrobiales; family Ilumatobacteraceae; genus WLMZ01. The sequence goes on from JAOBWQ010000436.1 coordinate 14,699, forward strand.
TGCTCGGCCCGGCAGTACACCGCACCGGTTGCGTGGTCGGCATCGACGAGATCGATCCGGTGTCCGACGATCTGGTGGACCGAGCGTCGGAACGTGCGGAGCGCCGGCACGATCCACTCCCGGAGGGCTTCGTGGCCGAACCGGTGGGCTCCGATCTGGACGTCGGGCACGAACAGCCCGAGCCAGGTCTCGACATCGCGGCCGTCGACGGCCATCGCATAGCGGATCGGGAGCTGGCCGATCGCCAGCCGGGACTCGATCCGGTCGATCCGATCGCTCAACGACAACGTCTCGGTCATCGGTTCACCGTCTCCTCGCTCAGCTGCTGTCGCAGCACGTACTTCTTGACCTTGCCGGCGGCGGTGAGCGGGAACGCTTCCATCGCAACCCATCGCCGAGGCACCTTGAAGCCGGCCAGAGAGGTGCGGGCGAACGTGATGAGCTCGTCGTCGGTCGGTCGCTGGTCCGGCCTCGGGCGGTAGCAGGCGACGGGCACCTCTCCCCAATGATGGTCGGCGACGCCGACCACTGCGATGTCGGCGACCGCAGGATGGCTCAGCATCACGGCTTCGATCTCGGCGGGATAGATGTTCTCGCCGCCGCGGATGATCACGTCGCGCACCCTGCCACAGATGCGGATCACGCCGTCGCGGTCCATCGCGCAGAGATCGCCGGTGTGCAGCCACCCGTCGCTGTCGACGGCGCGCGACGTCTCGCCCGTGTCGTCAGCCTCATCGGCACCGAGGTAGCCGTCCATGTTCATGGGTGAGCGCATCTGCAACTCACCGATCTCGTCGAATGCTGCCGTGCACCCGTCGACGCGGGCGATCCGCACGTCGCGCTGGTCCAGCGGGCGCCCGATGGTTTCGGCCTTGATGATGTCGCCGTCGAGCGGACTTGTCATGATCGCCGACGGGGACTCTGACTGCCCGTACGCGCTCACGACGGTGGCGCCGAGTGCAGCCTCGATCCGATGGACCAGCGAAGTGGGCACGACCGATCCGCCACTCGACACCAGCCGGAGCTCGGACACGTTCGTGGTGGCCAGATCGGGATGGTCGAGCAGGGCGAGCTGCATGGTCGGCACCAATCCGACGATCGTCGCCCGACTCAGAGCCATCAGGCGCAGGACCGGGCCGGGTTCGAACCCGGGCGAGATCGTGGTCGCACCGCCGACGGCGAGCATCGACAAGAGCACGCTCACCGACCCGCCGACGTGGTGCATCGGCATCACGTTGAGCCAGTTGTCGTCGGCTGTGCCGCCCATCCGGATGATCTGGTAGCGGGCGCAGTTGAGCGCAGCGCGGTGGCTGAGCACGGCGCCCTTTGGCCTGCCCGTGGTGCCAGAGGTGAACTGGATCAGGAACGGGTCGTCGGCGCACACCGACGGCAGGGGATCGGCCACCGGCGTCAGCGAACGCCACTCGGCGAGATCGTGGACCGTGACGTTCGCGGCGATGGCTCGTGCCCGGCGGAGCAGTGGCGAGCCACGGTGCTGCGCGTCGGCGAACACGGCCTTGGCTCCGGAGATCCGCAGCACGTGTGCGACCTCGGCATCGGCCGAGCCCGTGTTCACGGCAGTGAGGGTGATCCCGGCCAGCGCTGCGCCGTACTCGAAGAACACCCAGTCCGGGCTGTTCGCGGCGAAGATCGCGACCACCTCACCGGCCCGGGCGACTGCCAGCAGCCGTCGCGCGAACGCAGCACTCTCCTCGCGCAACTCGGCCCACGTCCACGTCCGAAGTCCGCTGTCGTCGGGCCACAGCAGCGCCGGTCGGCCGGGATCGGCGAGAGCGACGTCGTCGACGACGGTGTCGATCGCGCGGCGATCGATCGCCAGGCCCGTGTCGGCCACCCAGTGGGCTCGGTCCCCCATGACCACCATGCTGGTTCAGCCCGGTTCCTTGGGCAGGCCGAGCACCCGCTCACCGATGATGTTTCGCTGCACCTGCGACGACCCGGCGTAGATCGTGTGGGCGCGGCTGAAGATGAACGCGTGCTGCATCTCGTGCAGCGTCGCGTCCCGCACCGGCCCCGACACCATGCCCTGTGCACCCATCAGGTCGATGGACAGGGCAGTCAACTCCTGGTGCCACTGCGACCATTGCAGCTTGCCGATCGACGCTTCCGGCCCGGGTCGTCCCTCGCGAAGGAGCGCGGTGATGGTGCGGTAGGCACCGAATCGCATCAGCTCGAGCCCGATCTTGAGGCGCGCCAGGCGATCTCGCACCACCGGGTCGGCGGCCGATCCGCGGGATCGGGCGAGATCGACCACTCGCTGGAACTCGGCGGCGTACCGGCGGAGCTGGCCCATGAACGCCGTCCCGCGCTCGAACCCGAGCGTTGCCATCGCGATCCGCCATCCGTCGCCCGGCTGGCCGACGATCAGGTCGACCGAGGTGCGTGCGCCGTCGAGGAAGACCTCGCAGAAGTGCTCACCCCCGGCCATGTCGACGAGCGGGCGGATCTCGATGCCGGGCTGACGGAGTGGCACGAGGAAGAACGAGATGCCCCGATGCTTGGCAGCGCCAGGCTCGGATCCGGTGCGCGCGAGCACGAAGATCCAGTCGCTCAGATGGGCCTGGCTGGTCCACACCTTCTGACCGTCGAGGACCCATTCATCTCCGTCGAGACGAGCGCGGGTCGACAGCGCGGCGAGATCCGAGCCGGCCCCCGGCTCACTGAAGCCCTGGCACCAGATCTCGGTGCCGGCCAGGATCGGTGGCAGAAATCGTTCCTTCTGGGTCGGCGTCCCGAAGTGGACGAGGGTGGGACCGAGCAGGCCCTCGCCGAACGTGCCGGCCCGCGTCGGCGCACCGGAACGGGCGTACTCTTCGGCGAAGACCAGCTCCTGCAGCGGTGTCGCGGCGCGACCGCCGAACTCGGTCGGCCAGGACAACCCGACCCAACCGCCACGGCCCATCGTCTGTTCCCAGGCCACTCTGGTCGACCAGTCGTCGGCGTGGAACTCGCCGCCCGTGCCCAGCGCGCGGAACTCCTCGGTGAGGTTCGTGTCGAGCCATTCCCGCACCACGGCGCGGAAGGCCTCGACACCGGCGGGATATTCGAAGTCCATCGGATCGCTCAGCTCGCCGGGGGTGGCGCCGGCCGATGCGACGGTGGCCTGGTCTGCACCTCGGCCAGGAACGGTTGGCTGTACGCGATCCGCCCGGTGAGCTGGCTGGGCGACGAGCTGCAGAGCACGAGAGCTGCTTCGGCCACCCACTCCGGACCTTCCTGGGCGAACCCGTCGACGAGATCGTGGTGGCTGGCGCCGGGCGTTGCGACGTTGTGCCACGGGGCGAGCGAGTTGACTGCGATGCCGTCGTCGTAGAGCTCGGCCGCCAGCGCGGTCGTGTACCGGTCCAAGGCAGCCTTGACCATGCCATAGACCGTGAACCCGCCCTTGTGCACGGGGTCGAACGGCGGGCCGGCCGGATGCACGCCGGCTCGGCTGGTGATGTTCAGGATCCACCCCGCGCCGCGCTGCTTCATCCCTGGCACCACCAGCTGGCCGAGCTCGTACGGCGCGCGGACCTGGACCTCGAACATCAGCCGGAAGCGCTTCTCGGAAAACGTCTCGTACGGCGCCAGGAAGGTGACGGCCGCGTTGTTGACGAGGATGTCGATCGGGCCGAGTGCCCCAACGGTCTCGGCGATCATCCTGGTGCGGTCGTCGCTGTCAGACAGGTCACACTGCACGGCGACGGCCTCACCGCCTGCTGAGGTGATCCGGTCGACGGTGTCTCGCAACGAGCCCTCTTGCCGATCATCGTGGTCGAGCGTGCGCGCGGAGACGGCGACACTCGCACCCGATTCCGCGAGACGCTCGGCGATCGCAGCACCGAGGCCGCGGCTCGCCCCCGTGACGAGAGCGACCCGCCCGTGCAGTGCTCGATCCATACGTCCCCCGGGTGGTGTAGTGCTGCGAGTCGGCGCGATCAGCGTGACATCGACTCGTCACCTAAATCGCTTGACTCGTTAAATGAGTATATTGGGTGTACTCTACCTCTTCGTGCTCAGCGATCAAGAAAAGCTCGCCGCCGCCAGGCGGTACGCCGCGGCGACCCGCCTCGGTGACGCTGCGGCCTACGCCGCCGGTACGGAGCCGGACGCTGTCGCCTGGCACAACTTCGACGGTGCCGAGGCCGGGCCGGAACGCACTGCGCGGACCCTCCGCTGGTTGCATGCGACCGCCCCGGACGTCACGTGGACCGACATCGCTGTGACTCCCACTGCCAACGGGTTCGTCTGGCAGGCGCTGATGGCCGGCACCGCCCCGGCCGGTGTCTTCAGCGTGCACACCTGCATGGTGGTGACGCTGTCGTCACGCGGTCTCGTGACGCGCACCGACGAGTACCTCGATCCCGCAGCACTGTCCGTGCTGCACAACTGACCGGCGTCCGAGAACGCCGGGTGAAAGGACCACCGACCATGACTGATCGACTGTGCGAAGGCAGGGTGTGCATCGTGACCGGAGCAGGCCGGGGCATCGGCCGCGAGTACGCGTTGATGCTCGCCGGGAACGGCGCCAAGGTGGTCGTCAACGACCTCGGTGCGTCGCGAGAGGGCACCGGTGGAGACGCCGGCCCGGCCCAGCAGGTGGTCGACGAGATCGTGGCCGCCGGCGGTGAGGGCGCGGCGAACACCGACGACATCAGCACGTTCGCCGGAGCCAAGTCGTTGATCGACCAAGCCATCGACACCTTCGGTGGCCTCGACGTGGTGGTCAACAATGCAGGGATCCTGCGCGACCGGATGCTGTTCTCGATGACCGAAGCCGAGTGGGATGCCGTCATCCAGGTCCATCTCAAGGGAACGTTCGGTCCCTCGCGCTTCGCCGCCGAGTACTGGCGCAACCGGGCCAAGAACGGAGAGCCCAACGATGCGCGGCTGATCAACACGACCTCGGTCGCCGGGATCTACGCCAACCCCGGACAGACCAACTACGCGGCCGCCAAGGCCGGCATCGCCGCCTTCACCCAGGTGGCTGCACAGGAGCTGTCCCGCTACGGCGTGACCGCGAATGCGATCGCGCCCGGTGCCCTGACCCGGCTGACGGACGATCTCAACCTGCCCGACGAGATCACCCAGCGGTTCGATCCGCGCTGGGTGGCGCCAGTGGTGACCTGGCTGGCCTCCCCAGAGTCGGCCGATGTCACCGGTCAGGTCATCGAATCGTCCGGCCTGGTGATGGCCATCGCCGAGGGCTGGCGGCGCGGCCCGTCGACCGACACACCTCCGGCGACCGCCGGTGAGGTCGGCGATGTCGTGCGCAGCCTGCTCGGGCGAGCGCGTGAGCGCACCACGATGGCCGACGTGGCAGGCGGCTGATCGCCGTGGGCGGTGTGACGGGGCGACTCGTCGACAAGGTCGCCCTGGTGACCGGTGCCGGACAGGGCATCGGCGCAGGGATCGCCGCTGCCTTGGCAAAAGAGGGCGCCGCGGTTGCCCTCGCCGGCCGGACAGTCGCCAAAGTGGAAGCCAAGGCGGCCGCGTTGAGCGCACTCGGGCTGCGCGTGATCGCGCTCCAGGCCGACGTCAGCGTGCGGGTCGACGTGGACCGGATGGTGGCCGAGACGGTCGCCGCGTTCGGCCGGCTCGACGCGCTCGTGAACAACGCCCAGGACTCGACCAGGAAGCGCCTCGTCGACATCACCGACGAGGATGTCGATCTCGCCTGGCGCACGGGTCCGCTGGCGTCTCTGCACTGCATGCAGGCAGCACTGCCGCACCTGCGCGAGACCCGTGGGTGCATCGTCAACCTCGGATCCTCGACGGCGATCACGGGTGACGCCACGTTCGGCTCGTATGCAATGGCGAAGGAGGCGATTCGCGCGCTCACTCGCGTCGCCGCGACGGAGTGGGGGCCCGACGGCATCCGGGTCAACACGATCTGCCCCGCAGCCTTCTCCGAGTCCGCCAAGGAGTGGTCCGAGGAGCATCCGGATGCCTTCGCCAAGGTCCTCAAGAACATCCCGTTGCGGCGGATGGGCGACCCGGAGGTCGACATCGGCCGCGCGGTCGTGGCGCTGGTGTCGGACGACCTCGGCTACCTCACCGCCTCGACGCTGGTCCTCGAAGGTGGGCGGATCACCCTGGGGTGAGGTTGCGGGCGTCGGAGTCGGCGTCAGCTGAACAGCGGGGCGGCGTTGCCGTACATGATCGCCCGTTGGGTGGCATCGTCGAGCGGACCGAGGATCTTGACGAAGTCGGCCGGCTCGGCGATGCCTTCGGCGTGGGGGAAGTCGGATCCCATGACGAGGCACGACGAGTCGCCGCCGAGCTGCTCGACGAGCAGGGGCACGTCGTCTTCGGGATAGGGAGCAACCCGCACCCGCTGCTTGAAGATCGTGCTCGGGCGTTCCTCGAGCTTGCCGCCGATCCAGGGTCCGTTGCGGCCCATGCCGCGGCTCTTGTCCATGTGGCTCAACGTGTGTGGGACCCAGCTCGCGCCGTGCTCGGCGATGAGGCAGTTGATGTCCGGGAAGCGGCCGAAGACGTTGTCGAAGATCAACGACGAGATCGAGTCGACGATGGGACGTTCGCCGTAGATGTTCATCCACTGCCATGCCGACATGTGCCACGAAGCCGGATCGTTGTCGAGACCCCAGGCCGGCGACACCGCATCGAAGTACCAGAACGGCATGATGTGGAACGCGATGGTCACGCCGGCCTCGTCGAGGCGAGACCAGATCGGGTCGAAGTACGGATCACCCGGCGAGCGTCCGTACGCCGGTCCGGTGGGCAGCAGCACGAACTTCGCGCCGTCGGCGAGGATCTTGTCGGTGAGCGCGATCGCCCGATCGAGGTCGCGCAACGACAGCAGGGCCGTGGCATAGATGGTGTCGTCGCGGTTGAAGCCCCACTCTTCGTTGTACCAGCGGTTGAACGACTCCAGGTTGACGTACAGCGCGTCGGTGTCGTTGACGTAGTGCTCGGCTGCAAGGGCCATGCCGGCGGGGAACAGCACGCACCGGTCGACGCCTTGCGCGGTGAGCAGGCGCATGCGCGGCTCGCGAAGCAGGTACTCGGGTTGGATCGGCTCCGGCTGATAGGTCTCGTCCGGGTTGCCCGAGCCCATCTGCTTGAGCATCTCCTTGAGGGTTCCGGGCCGGTAGGCGAGATCGAAGCCAAGACCGGATTCACTGTTGAAGGTGGCGACGCGGTTGCCGGCGAGGATCCGTTCGGTGCCGCCGGCGTCGCGCACCGGAGTGATCGCGCGATCCATGTATGCCGTCGGGAGGTACCGGGTGAACGCGTCGCGCGGCTCGTAGCAATGTGTGTCGCAGTCGGTGATGCCATAGTCGAGTGTCATCTGGGGGATCTTTCAGAAAGGGCTATTCAACACAATAATCCAACTGATTTGATTCCGACAGTCGAGCGTGGAGAATGGCGTTCCCGCGCGGGGTCTCGCGTCACGGCCAGTAGCGCGCGCGGAGCTCCTGCTTGTAGAGCTTGCCGGTGTCGAGACGGGGCAGCTCGCGGTCGAAGTCGATCGAGCGCGGGCACTTGAACGCGGCCAGGTGCTCTCGGCAGTGGGCCAGCAGCTCGGCCTCCAGTTCGGGTCCGGCGTCGGTCCACCGGACGGGCTGCACCACAGCCTTGACCGTCTCACCCATTTCGGTGTCGGGGACCCCGATGACCCCGACGTCGAACACCTTCGGATGGCTGATCAGCACGTTCTCTGCCTCCTGCGGATAGATGTTCACGCCGCCCGAGATGATCATGAACGCCTTGCGATCGGTCAGGAACAGGTAGCCGTCGTCGTCGAGGTAGCCGACATCGCCGACCGTGGCCCGTCCGCTGCCATCCTGCGCTTCGGCGGTCTTCAGCGGATCGTTGTGGTACTCGAAGGTCATCCCGCCGCGAAACCACACCGTGCCGATCTCGCCGATCGGCAGTTCGCGCCCGTCGTCGTCGAGGATGACCGGCTGGCCGGCGATCGCACGACCGACCGATCCGGGTCGTTCCAGCGATTCGGCCGACGTGATCCACGTGATGCCGGCGCCCTCGGTGGAGGAGTAGTACTCGTTGACGATCGGCCCCCACCAATCGATCATCGCCCGCTTGACGTCGACCGGGCACGGGGCTGCTGCGTGGACCACGGCCACCAGGCTGGAGAGGTCATGGCCGGCGCGAACGTCGTCGGCCAGCTTGAGCATCCGCACGAACATCGTCGGTACGAACTGCCCGTGAGTGATGTCATGGCGGTCGATCAGGTCCAGGCAGGCCTCGGCATCGAAGTGCTCCATCACCACCACCGTCGCGCCGAGCCGCTGCGCACCCATCGACCAGGCCAGCGGGGCGGCGTGGTAGAGCGGCGCGGGCGTGAGGTACACCGAGCCGGCGTGCAGACCGAGGCCCTGCAGCATCGGGGTGACTCCACGCAGCGGCTGACCGAGCGGCGGGAAGGTCATCGCCCGGCGGATGCCCTTCGGCCGCCCGGTGGTACCGGAGGAGTACAGCATGAAGTCGCCCTCGCACTCGTCGGCGACCGGCGACCTCGGCTGGGAATCAACGGCTGCCTCGTAGGACAGCCAGTCCGGTGGCGGGTCTCCACCGATCAGCAGGCGGAGCTGCACCTTCGGTGTCGCCAGTGCCGAGCAGGCTGCAGTGGCGACCGCGGCCAACCGTGCCGTCGAGACGACGATCGAGGCGTCGCAGTCATCGACGATGTACGCCGCCTCCTCGGCGGTCAGGTGCGAGTTGATCGCGGTGTACGACAGCCCGCACCGCTGTGCGGCCCACGCCACTTCGAGGAAACGTGGATGGTTCTCCGCGAAGATCGCCAGTGAGCCGCCGCGACCGACGCCGACCGACCGGATCAGGTGGGCGAGTTGGTTCGAACGCTCGTCCAGCTCGGCGAACGTGGTCACGGCACCCGTTGCGCCCATGATGATGGCCGGTCGCTGCGGCGCCTCGGCGGCGATGGCGGCTGGATGCACGATGTCCCCCTGGGTGACGATGTAACGGCGGCTTCGGGCCGTTAATCAGTTCACTGATCGCACTGTATCAGCGACCCCGGACTCCGAGGCTGCGGAGCACCAGCGCCGTTGTGTTGGTGATCGACTCCTCGACGCCGGTCGCTGCCGTGCCGTCGAGCAGGTCACGCAGCACGCCGCCACAGAGCGACAGGATCAGCGGTGCGTCGGCCAGCGGATCTGCCAGGGGCATCGCGCCGGACTCGAGGCCGGCGGTGAGTGCCTCGACCAGGGGAGCGAGCATCGGTTGGCGTGTGCGCAGGACCTGATCGGGGAAGTTGCTGCTGATCTGGCTCAGCGACGCGAACAGGCGGGCCCGCGCCGCGAGATCCGGCCGGCCGGCCGCGCCGATCATCGTCGAGATCCACATCTCCAACGCCTCGGTGGGTGTCGACGTGGCAGCCACACGTGACGCGAAGCGGGTGCTCGCGCGGTGGGTCTCGTCGATCAGCAATGCCAGGAGCATCTCGTCCTTGCTCGCGAAGTGGCGATAGAAACCCTTCGTCGACGAGCCGGCGGCGCGGATCACCGAGGCGACCTTGAACCCCTCGAACCCGGTGCGGCCGAGTACGTCCCACGCCGCGTGGATGAGGCGATCCGCCTCCTGCGCCGAGGGCTCTGGATCGACGACGGCCACGGGTGAACCGTACCCCGGCGATTGCAGCGGGGAACGCGGTTCTCCGCTCGCGAGCGCTGTCTGCCTGGTGGCATTGAGGATCATCATTTAGATTCCTGCCCGTGGCAGTCGACATCTCCGACGAGGATCTCCTCGCACGGTATCCGGGGTACGCAATCGATCACGACACCAGGGCCCGCTACCGAGGCTGGCTCGAGCACGTGATGTTGTTCGACCGCTGCGCCACGTGCGCGACTTGGCACGAGCCGCCGGGACCGATCTGCCCCACCTGCTGGTCGACCGACATCGAGCCGACCCCCATTGCGGGCACGGGCACGATCCACCTCGCGATCACACTCCGCCAAGGGCCCCCGGTCGAGGGTGTCGACTACTCGACGCCGTACCCGGTCGTGGTGGTGGAGCTCGACGAGCAACCCGATCTGCGCATGTCCGGCACCGTCGTCGGCGCCGACAACTCCGAGATCGTCATCGGCCGACGGGTGCACCTCGATTGGGCCCTTCGCCGCGGCGCGCCGTTCCCCGTGTTCCGGCTCGACGACCAGCACGGGGCCGACCAGCCCGGTGCGTCCTCGTGAGCGTCTCGTCGAGGAACCCGGCCAAGGACCAGGTCGCGATCGCTGCAGCGGCGACCACCGGGTTCACGGCCACGAACACCGATCGATCCCAGCTCTCGTACGCCGTCCAGGCGTGCGTGGCCGCGTTGCGTGCCGCAGGGCTGACCGCAGCGGACGTCGACGGCATCATCGGGTCGTCCGCCCCGACCGCGCCCGAGCTGCAGGGAGCGTTGGGCATCCCTGTCGTCACCTACTTCGCCAACCCGCCGATCCCGTTCGTCAACCAGTTGTCGACCGCCGTGGCGGCCGTGCACAGCGGGCTCTGCAATGTCGCGCTCGTCTATCACGCCTCCTACCGCCTGCCCTGGAACACGGGCTCGGCCTGGAAGGATCCCTTCCGCCGCGGCGGCCTGGCCGGTGGCGCCAGTGCGGGCATCCCGGAATCCGTCTTCGGTTCCGTCGGCTACACGGCATGGGCGTCGCGGTACCTCTACGAGTTCGGAGGCACCAAGGAGGACTTCGGTCTGGTGGCGATCAACGACCGCAGCAATGCCGCCGGCAACCCGGGCGCGGCGATGCGCGAGCCGCTGACGATGGAGGGCTACCTCGCCGCGCGGATGATCCGCGACCCGCTCTGCATGCTCGACATGGACGTCGCCGTCGATGGTGGCGACGCGTTCGTGGTGACCACCACGGAGCGAGCCCGGGACATGCCCCTGAAGCCCGTGCTGATCAACGCCGTGACGCTGGGGATGACCGGCAAGCCCAGCGAAACGCAGACGCCGAGCCTGCGCGAGCACGGCCAGCAAGTGGTGGTCGAATCGTTGAAGGCTCGCGGGGACTTCTGGATCGACGACTGCGACGTGTACTTCCCGTATGACGGATTCACGATCATCACCCTGAACTGGTTCGAGAACGCCGGCTACTGCGGCCCGGGCGAGGCCGGCGACTTCCTGCGCCAGCACTGGGATCACGCCACGAACCGAGTGCTGATCGACGGTCGCGTGCCCGTCAACCCGCATGGCGGTTCGCTGTCGGAAGGGGCCTCACAGGGCTCGGGCCACTTCCGCGAAGCCGTGCACCAATTGCAGGGCCTGGCCGGCGAGCGTCAGGTGGCCGGTGCGCAGCGCGCGATCGTCACCGCCGGGGGGTTCTTCTTCAACGCCCAGGGCGCGACCCTGCGCACCGACGGCTGATCCCACCGTGCGCACCGGCATCTACTTCGATCTGCGCAACCCGCCCCAGTGGGCCGCCGATCCAGCCCGCCTGTACGCCTTCACGTTGGAGATGTGCGAGGAGGCCGATGCGCTCGGGTGCCACAGCATCTGGGTCAGCGAGCACCACGGCTTCGACGACGGATACCTGCCCCAGCCACTCACCATGGCAGCTGCGATCGCGGCCCGCACCACCCACGCCCGGATCGGCACGGCCATCATGATCGCGCCGCTGCACCATCCGGTGGCGATCGCCGAGCAGGCGGCGGTCGTGGATCTGATCAGTGGCGGGCGGCTCGACCTCGGCCTCGGTGCCGGCTACCGCGTGCCCGAGTTCGCGATGTTCGGTGCCGACATCTTGCGTCGATACGGCGCGACCGACGCCCGGGTGCGTGAACTGCGCCAGGTCTGGGCCTCGGGCGCAGTGACCCCTGCCCCGGTACAGCGTCGTGTCCCGATCTGGCTCGGCTACCAGGGGCCGCAGGGAGCGCGGCGGGCCGGCCTGCTCGGCGAGGGGCTGCTCAGCGCCGATCCAGCGCTGTGGCCGGTCTATCGCGACGCGCTCGGCGAGGGCGGGCATGACATCAGCGTTGGACGGATGGCCGGTGGGCTCTCCGGATGGGTGAGCAGCGATCCCGAGGCGGACTGGCCGGTGGTGGCTCGTCACCTCAGCGCGCAGATGGACTCCTATCGCCGGTACATGGTGGAGGGCACCGACCAACCCGTGCCCCGCCCGGTGGACCCGGAGCGAATGCGCGACGACGATCCGGCCAAGGGACCGCTGCGGTCGTTCCTGCTCGGCACGCCCGAGGACGTGGCGACGCGGATCCGCACGGCAACCGCCGGTGCGCCGATCGAGACGGTGTTCTTCTGGGCGTCCATCGCAGGGATGCCCGAGGCGATGGTGGCCGAACACGTCCGCACGATCTGCACCCAGCTCGCGCCAGCCCTCGAGTGATGCGTACGCCGGCGGGGAGGCGGAGGCGGGCCCGCTCAGCGGACGAGGTCGTTGCCGAGGTTGGCGAGGTTGGTGATCCGGTTCAGCCCGCGGCGGCTGTAGTCGTAGCCGCTGACCGGGTAGCCGTTGGTCAAGAACGCGAACGACGTGCCCGCCTCCGGGTCCATGTAGCCCATCTGGCACGGAGCGCCGCCGTTGCCGAACGTCGCATCACTGCCCGTTGACGGCAGCCACGGCCCGCGGTCCTCGCCGCACACGGTCAGGAACAGCCCGATGCTCGTTCGACGGTTGCTGCCGCCGTAGAGCTGGTCGCCGGCGGGTGCCTCGCACACGTGGACCGCCGTGCCGTCGGCCACGATCTCTCGGCTCCACAACCCCGAGTGCACCAGCGCCTGGAGGAAGAGCGCAACGTCGGCTGCCGATCCGATGATCGAGTGGCTCGGCTCGCCTGCCGCGAGCACATCGGCGTTGGCCAGGTACCACGGCCCCCAGGGGTCGACGGCCTGATCGTCGCTGACCCGGTCGTAGGCCACGGGCGCCGCGACGAGCTCGTCGTACCGGTCGGCGGGAACGGGCAGCACGAACCCCTGTCCGAGTGGATCGACGATCTCGGCACGCATGTAGTCGGCGAACGGCATGCCGGTTCGTCGCTCGACCAGCTCCGCGATGACCCATGCGGCGCCGGTCAGGTGGTACTGGAGCCGGCTGCCCGGCTCGTAGTCCAGGCGCCACTTGGCCATCGCCTCCAGGCGCCGACCGCGCTCGAGCATCTTCGGGTAGCCGAGCGGAGCGAACGGGAACCCGGCGGTGTGGGTGAGCACGTGGCGGACCGTGACGACCTCCTTGCCGTTGGTCGCGAACTCGGGGATGACGTCACCGATGCGCTCGTCCAGCGCGAGCAGGCCGTCGTCGATGACCTTCCAGATCGTTCCGGCCACCATCGTGCGACCCACGGACTGCAGGATGTACCGCGCTTCGGGCCGGGCGTCGCCGATGGTCTCGAAGGCGACGAGCCTGCCGTCCTTGGCAACAGCCACCTGCGCGGAGGGGAGCGGACCGTGCTCGACCTCGAGCCGGGCCCGGCGGAGGAAGACATCGAGCCGAGCCGGATCGACGCCGACGGACTCAGGGTCGACGAGATCGTAGGAAACAGGTGTCATGAGGTCCTCCCGGACTTGACGTGACCGAACGCCCGTTGCATCAGCTCGATGAGCGGCTCTCTGCCGCCATGGCGAACCCAGAACCGGAACGCCGCTTGCGCTGCACCGAGGTGCGCGCCGACGGTGGCTTCGAGATCGATGTCATGACGAGCACCTCGGCCCACCAACGCGCGGATCAGCTCGTCGACGCGAGCGCTCTCGAACGCGAACGCGTCGGCCAGCGCCGTGTCGTCACGAAACAGCAGTCGGCCAACGGCGACGTAGCGATCGTTGTCCTCCGCGCGCATCTCGGCGGTGAACAGGAACGCCTTGCGCAGCGCGGTCGACGGTGACTCCGAGGCCGGGCGAGCGGTCAGGGCACGGGTCAACCGGTCGAACAGATGACGCTGATGCTCGCGGAGCACATCGCTCTTGCTCGGGAAGTAGCGGAAGAACGTGCGCGCCGAGATGCCGGCGGCCACAGCGATCTCGTCGACGGTGACGTCGTCGTAGCCGCGCTCGACGAACAGGTCGATGGCTCGCCGGGCGATCTCCGTGACGGTGAACGCGCGTCGCTGAGCGCGCATGCCGTCGGGTGTCGGAGGAGCGATCACGTGCGCTCGCCGCGCATGATCCGCACCGCGTCGCGGAACAGGTCGGGAGCGTGATCGCCGAACCTCGGCGCCGCAACCCCGATGCGCACCTCGTGCGCGTGATGGCCCTCCATGATGCACCCGAGCTTGAACAGCGAAACGACCTCGTAGTAGGCGAGCTCGGTGAGGTCCCACCCGGTGCGTTCCCCGTACCGCTCGATCAGTTCGGCACGAGTGGCCAAGCCGGTGCGGTCGGCGATGTCCGAGCTGCCGAGCGACGACGGCTGCTCGCCCGGCTCGTCCCAGCGGGCGAGGACGTGCCCGAGGTCCATCAGCGGCTCGCCGATCGTGGCGGTGTCCCAGTCGATGATGCCGGCGAGGTGCGCTGGCGTGGCGTCCGCGAACATCACGTTGAACAGCGAGTAGTCGCCGTGCATGATTCCGACAGGGCCGGGCGAGGGCAGGTTGGCACGCAACCACTCGACGATCAGGTCTGCGTCCGGCAGCGGCCGGAAGCGATAGCCGTCGAGCTGCCACAGCCAACGATCGACCTGGCGGGCCAGGAACCCGCCGGGCTTGCCGAAGCCGTCGAGGCCGACGGCCTGCCAGTCGACGGTGGCAAGTTCGACGAGCGCGTCGATGACCTCGAACCCGAGCCCGCGTCGGAACACGGCATCACCGGCGAGGTGGGCCGGCAGCGGGTCGACCGGGTTGAAGCCGGCGAGCAGCGCCATCAGCACGAACGGTGATCCGATGATCGACGGATCGTTGGTCGAGGCGATCAGTCGTGGATGGCGGACCTCCGTGCCTGACAGCGCACGGAGGAGCCGCTGCTCGCGGTCGATGTTGCCCTGGCTCGACGTGATCCGCTCGGCGGGCGGCCGGCGGAGCACGAAGTCGGCCCCGTCCCACCGCACGACGAAGAGTGCGTTGGCGATGCCAGGGCCGGTATCCAGCGACGAGACCACGGCAGGCCCGTCGCCGCCGATCTCGGCGCGGAGCCACGTCGTGAGGGCGTCCGCGTCGATCTGCATCTTGGCAGAGTACGTCATGAATGGCAGACTCTGCCACATGCTCGATTTCGCGCTTCCGTCCGATGTGCAAGAGGTGCGCGCGACGGTCGCCGCGTTCATCGACGAGATCGTCCTTCCGGCCGAGCGGGAGATCGGACAGCGACCGTTCTTCGACATCGTCCGCGACCTGCAGGTGGAGGCGCGGGCACGGGGGCTGTGGTGCCCGTTCGTCCCGGTCGAGTGGGGCGGGATGGGACTCGGACACCTGGCCAACGCGATCGTGCAGATCGAGATCGGTCGAGCGTTCTCGTTCCTCGGAGCATGGGCGATGAACTGCATGGGGCCGCAGGACGCGACGATGGTGACGTTGATCGAGCACGGCACCGAACAGCAGAAGGAGCGCTACCTCCGCCCGCTCGTCGATGGTGACGTCAGGATCTGCTTCTCGATGACCGAACGCGCCGCCGGGGCCGACGCGACGGCGATGCAGACGACGGCCGTGCGTGACGGAAACAACTGGGTGCTCAACGGCGAGAAGTGGTTCTCCTCGAGCGCCAGCATCTCCCAGCTCGCGCTCGTCATGGCCAAGACCGATCCCGACGCACCTCGCCACGAGCAGTTCACGACCTTTCTGGTGGAGCTGCCCGATCCCGGGTATCGCATCGTGCGTGACATCCCGACGCTCGGCGAGGCGCTGACCGTCAACCTCCCCGGCGAGCACCGCGGCGGGCACGCCGAAGTACGCATCGAGGACCTCGTCGTCCCGCACGCGAACATCCTGGGTGGGCAGGGCCAGGGCTTCGCGATGGGTCAGCATCGGCTCGGCTACGGACGTCTGCGGCACGGGATGTGGAGCATCGCCAAGGCCCAGCACGCGCTCGACCTCGCCGTCGCTCACACCACCCAGCGGGTCACCTTCGGCGAGCGGGTCGCCGATCGTCAGGGGGTGCAGTGGATGCTGGCCGACTGCGCCGAGAAGCTCTACATCACCCGCCTGATGGTGCTCCACATCGCCTACAAGATGGAGCATGGCCTCGATCTCCGGCAGGAGAACTCGATCGCCAAGAACTACATCGCACACATGCTGCACGACGTCATCGACACTGCGATCCAGCTGCACGGCGCACTCGGATTCACCACCGACACCCCGTTGGCAGAGTGGTACGCCGAGGCGCGAGCCCAGCGCCTGGTCGA